>CACAAP010000017.1:0-24706 GCA_902530535.1 uncultured Candidatus Poseidoniales archaeon | reverse complement strand
CAGTGATCCAAATACCGCTGCATCCAACCTAGAGGCAACCATTGATGCCGGCACTTACGTCACAGTGATTGATAATACCGACTGTGGAGATGCGCAGCCCCCGGATCAGAGCGGGCTATTCTCCAGTGACGAGAATGACAGAGCCAGAGTAGATTACAGGATGACTGCTCAGTGACGTAGACATCATTATCATGCTCTTCTATGTACGATATTTGTGTCCGTGATACTAGATCTCGTTTGCTGCTTGTCCGATCTTCTTTTCTTCGGGGGTGGTGCAGGTGGTGCATTGTCTGCGAGAGAATCTAACTCGACTGTCTCATTCGATAATTCTCAGACTGTGAAACACAGAAGTCAGAAGTGCCAATTTGCCGATTGCCGTTCCCTGACATTTAGATCGACTGATTACTGTTGGAAGCACCAGGAGGGAAAACCCCACGAGTCTGATGGTCCTTGGAAGCCAAATGCTGGTGATTCTTTCTGGTGGGAGAATAAAGAAGAGTGACCTACGAGATTACTTTATTCCGCCCTTCTCGTAGCGACGAGTCCACTTGAGCCTCCTCGCGTTCCTCTTCAGCTTGAGCATATTCTTCCTGGACTTGCTGTCCCTGAACCAGTAGACAGAACCGTCCCTCTTGATGTACATCATTCCTGTCCCGGGCTCTATCTCCTCGTTTGTGAAGCTGCAAATCCTCTGCTCTGGCACAAAATCACCTCGAACCTATCCTTCGGGCTTCTCTCCCTGTATCTCTGAGCATCAGAATATCTCCGCCCTCTCCTGTAACTGGATCTGGTCCTCTAACCGGGCCGAGCACATTTCTGGTGATGATTCGGCCAACGTCACGAGGATTGTCTGAATCGAGAACACGAACCTTGACTTGCATAGCCTCGCCAGTGAGCCCTGTTCTGCCTACTATCTCAACAACTTCAGCAGGCCATGCCTCTGTTGCCATACATCAAACCTCCAAAATCATGACGAGAGGGTCTCGAAGTGAGACTTGACCTCGTTGAATCGATCCATCCCGTCCTTCTCCACTTGCATTACCGCAATCGCCGCTGTCCTGGTGCCTGTGCTCATCCCCGCAGCCTCTGCCAGGTATGCCTGGTCCTCCACGTAGATGAAAGGAATCTCCTTCTCTTTGCAAATCATCGGGATATGGGCCAGAAGCTCGCCTGGGTTGACGTTCTCCGCCATCACTACCATCTGCGCCGTTCCTCTCTCTGCGGACTTGGTGACCTCATTGGCACCCTTCTTTAGGCGCCCCTTGCCGTCCTTTCCTAGGCTCTTGACCATCTCGTAAACTTGCTCTTGTACGTCTTGGGGTGTTTCGAAAACAATGTGTACACTCATTGGAACATCTCCTCGTGTTAGTAAGCCGCCGCACGGCATGACCGATATAAACGCAGCGTATTGCATCCAGTCAGCCGTTATCAGGCGCTCTGCCCATCATTTTACTCAATCCCCTGGCCAATGCCGGAGCCGCAGAAACACTAGCCCTTGGATTTGGAAGAGAATCAGTAGTGTATACTCCATCAACGTGATTGGCTAGACGAGATAGTGCTCCACCTGTGAATAGTCCATGAGTACAGGCAGCATGGACCTCTACAGCCCCCTGTCTTCTGAGAGCATCACTAGCCCTACAGATGGTACCTCCCGTACTAATCATGTCATCGACGATGGCTACCACCTTGCCTGAGACATCAAGATCCTTCGGAGTATGCTCTATCGTATGCGCGTCTATCCTCTTCTTTTCCAGGTATGAGAAGTCACAACCAATTAGCTCAGCAACTTCAGTTGCCCTTGAGATTGCACCCTTGTCTGGACTCAGAATGAAATCAGGGGACACGTCCCTCTGGAGGCTCTCTGCTATCTCTGGCATAGAGCTCACAAACTCAATATCGGTCTCCATGTCTCCAAGTACTTCTGGTGCATGAAGATCTAGAATTACAATCCCATCACATAGCTCCGATAGCAAATCAGCCACTAGCTTGGCAGAAACTGACTCTCCGAAACCGAACCTCTTGTCCTGCCTAGCGTATCCATAGTAAGGAATCGCTAGGAAAATACCAGGCCCAACATCGTGTGTTTCACCCTCCCACTCTCCCTTCAAACTAGAAAGATCGCCACTCCTCACGTCTCTAATAGCACCAAGTAGGAATAGAGTTTGCATTATGCCAGAATCGGGGAACGTATTGGAAACAAGAACCACACTCTCCGATCTCACTGACTCTATAGATTCGGGAGGAATCCTCACGTAAGCCTCACCATCGGGGAATCTTCTACTTTCTAGTGCAACATATTCCATGCCAAGAATAGGTGCAAGTCCAGATGCGATATCTACTCCTGAGGCCCCGCTCAGAACTGGCATTTGAAAACAGGGACAGGCAGTCCCTTCATGATGCTTCTTGTCGTGCTGATGGCCTAATTTTAGTCAATATTGGTGGGCACGACAGGATTTGAACCTGTGACCTCCCGGTTATCAGCCGGGTGCTCCAGCCAAACTAAGCTACGCGCCCTTGAGCGTCAACGGCACATGGGATTGTGATTTGAAGGCTACTCAAGGAGAAATCACTCTTCCTCGTAGTCCTCAAAGTTCAACTTCATGTAACTGGGTAGCGTAATCAGTCTCGAAAAGGTACACTTCAGAATGACTTCATCCAGTCTGGAAGTAGTCTTTGCTAGTTGTCCACAGGGCACTGCTATCGTCTCTGGAAGGCCATGCCTGGCTCTTACCATGAAATGCGGTTTGACTAACAGGCCCTTGTAGGTCCTCTTGATTTTGATTAACTCAACTACGTTACCAATATCCATTCCGTCATTGTCAAGTACAGCCCTATCTAGAAGCTCATCAGGAGCATACAGATCTTCTTGAATTCTGACCGTATTTCTCCATCTCCTCTGTAACTCTCTCATAGATTTTGATAGTTTGATACCGCCATCGGGTCTGATGCTGTGTACCAACTCTTTTGCCAGTGGTGCCAGATCTGCTGGCTTTCTCATGAATTCACTAGCAACCTCCCCCTCGACCTTAATTCTTAGAGATCTGACAAACTCATCTCTGGGGTGGAATCTCTCTCCAACCACCACTCCAACGTGCTTGTCTCCAACGTATACGTCTCTGTGTATCATTTCCTGTATTTCGTAGTCCTCTACCATTTTTCTCCCTCAGGGAGGAGCGCATCCCCCTTGCCTCTCCTGAGCTCCAGAGGCCGGAGTGGCACTTATATTATTCGCAAATCAAGACTGATAATTCAATTGAAAAATTTAAACAATTATTAAAATTTCAATTGGAAAATTAATTTTAGTTTAATTTTTTTAGTGATTATCAGAAAAGATGCTTCGTTCCTTTTCCACGAATTTCTGATGTCTACTCAGACCAACTTCGGAGAAGATTGATGTGTGTGCTCTCGTGCCATATGAGTGATGGTGGGAAGTCTCCAGGCATTGTACGAAATCCGATCTTCTACGGGCAAAGCTGAGACAGATGGACTCTCCGAATCAACAATCTCTGAGTTTCTACAGATCGACCCCTCTCTAAGTAGGGCAATTGAGGAGGCCTCTGTCAATTTTCAAAGCCTAATCAACGAAATGGGAGATAATTTACTTTCCATGAATGAGGGCGAGTTATCTTCTCTTCTGCAATCGGACTACGTGAATTTCTACTCTGCTGCAACAGTCAATCCGTACGTTGCAATAGCGGCCAGAGGTCCTTGGATTGTCACCTCACATGGAGCTGTAATTCACGATAATGGGGGATATGGGATGCTCGGGATGGGACATGGCCCAGATGACGTGATTCACTCGATGCAGCAGAATTGGGTGATGGCAAACGTCATGACTCCCTCATTTAGTCAAAAGAGACTCTCTGACAGACTCAAGAAGGAAGTTGGACATACAAGAGGCAAGTGTCCATTTTCTAAGTTCGTTTGTCTGAATAGTGGATCAGAGTCGGTTACTATCTCGATAAGAATAGCAGACGCAAACACCCTCAAACTTACTGGGAAGGGAGGAATTCACGAAGGAAAACCAACCAAGATGCTAGCTCTGGTGGAGGCATTCCACGGGAGAACCCACAGACCGGCCCAGATTTCTGACTCATGTAGTGAGAAATACGAGAAGAATCTAGCCTCTTTCAGAGAAAGGGATAATGTGATATTCGTACCTAGCAATGATCTCGATTCTCTAAGACAGGCCTTCAAGAGTGCAGAAGAAGAAGGCTTCTTCATCGAACTAATGGCTATGGAGCCAGTGATGGGCGAAGGAAACCCCGGATTATGCGTAACTCGTGAGTTCTACGATTTGGCGAGATCTCTATGTACACAACATGGAAGCATGCTCATAGTCGACTCAATTCAAGCAGGATTGAGAGGGCAAGGATGCCTGAGTATTGTTGATTATGAGGGATTCCAGGACTGTCTCGTACCGGATATGGAGACTTGGTCCAAGGCTCTGAATGCAGGACAGTACCCCCTATCTGTTGTGGGGCTCTCAGACAGAGCGGCCGAATTGTACGTGGTAGGAATCTATGGGAATACAATGACTACGAATCCAAGAGCTTTGGAGACTGCAATTTCTACTCTAGATAGAGTCACTCCTGAGTTAAGAAAGAACATCAAGGATAGAGGCGAAGAATTCGTCTCGAAGTTGAGAGATCTATCTCAAGAACTACCGGGAACAATCACTGAAGTTCAGGGAACTGGGCTATTGCTTTGTGCTGAACTCGATCCGCAGAAGCTTCCAGTAGTCGGTTTTGGCTGCGTTGAGGAATGGTGTAGAAAGAATGGACTCGGAGTCATTCATGGAGGCCAGAATGCTCTGAGGTTCACTCCTCACTTTGCAATTACAACCGAGGAGATAGATATGATAATTGGAATTCTTAGGGACGCACTCATCGCATTCACCTCCAAGTCTATTGAGGCAAACTAATTGATGCGTTATCATGCTCAGAAACGTGCATGTTTCCGGAAAATCGGACGGTCTTAGGGAAGCACTGGAACAGAGGCTACAAAGAGCCGGAGCCTCGGTAGTGCAAGATCCTTCTGACTCTGAACTGGTTGTGGGAATTGATCAACATGAGGATTGCGATATTGCGATTATTCCCATGGGCTCAAATCCTCCGAAATCAACGATAGTAGTGGAATTGAAGGATGTAGTAATTCCGAATGGTGGGAGGAACTGGGGAAATGAGATAATGATAGATTGGATACGACAAATTAAGGGTGGAGGAGAACCAAAAATCGAACCTAGGGACAGGTTCTGGGTCAATGTCAGGGATGTAACTGACGCAATTTCCTACTTATGCATGAATGAGAAGGAACCCAATCTATTCGGGACCTTCAGAATGTGCGGTAGGAGGGCATGGTCATCGGAACACGTTATCGACGAGATAAGAATTCTCTGGGAGCGTTACAACAATGCGATCAATCACTCCCACACTATCGAGTCTCTATCCGAAATCCCCAGTCCGGTGAGAGGGATCTATTCCGAAAGATCCGAAACTACAGACTTAGGTAGGCTCCATCAAGCTCTTATTGCAATAGGGGCAGAGGGTTGGCATCCTATGGTGCCAATGAGAGTCTCAATAATGGAAATGATTGCCCATACCGATTAGCGAGAATTCTTATCTCCCTGAACCTTCACTCTCACATCCTGAGCAAGGTTCTTGCAAGTTTGCATTACTTTTCTAACTCTAGTTCCTGCAGCATTGTTCCCAGAGTCGTGCTTCTCAGCATCTGCAATAGCTTCCGTCAATTCATTTATCATGTCCTGAATCATCTCTCTGACTGTCATACTCCATTCCGGAAAATGTGGGCTAATAGCCGTTTCTCCGGCACAGATCTCACTTGCTAGCAAATAAGTCAGAACCGAGGATGGGAAGAATCAGGCTTGCCTCGCCCTCAACGACAATCTGGTCCGCATTGGGACGAATCTTGCCCCATGAAATAGCCTCCTTCAGTCTAGCCCCAGAGAGGGATCCGTCGAACTCCGGGGCGGTGGTGATCGAAACTGCTGAATCCATACCTGACTCTTGTCTGAACTGGTTCCACCAGATTACGTGATGCTTGGAAATCCCCCCTCCAACCATCAGGCCATGGCTTTCGTCTGCTGTCCAAATCAAGTCGGAGAGAATCTGTTCGTCTGCTAGAACATCAATCATGAAATCCGGGTTCTTTTGTCTGTGAATGAATAATTGAGAACCTATCGAGCCGTCGGTAATTCCTGGTATAACCATCGGAATCCTATTCTTAGCAACCCAGTGAAGCAGAGAACTAGGGTCATCAATCCTATCGCCTATCGCCCAGCATAGTTCCACTGAACCAAAGCCTCTCCAGGGGTTTGCATCGTCTACAGACTTCCTCTCATCCTCAATCTCCTCCAGCCAAGGTAGTAGGACCCTCTCTAGAATCTCGCCGTAGCACTCATTCGGAATCACCACATTGCCAAGCCTGTTCAGGCCCTCCTCAGCCAAGGCAACGTCATCTAGACTGAAGTCTCCATGGAAGTAACTCCTGTATACTCTGGCTATGTCATGATCGAGAGTTCCACATGTGGTTATGACTACGTTGTATGCCCTCCTCTTCAGTGCCTCAATGAAGAATCCCCTGGTTCCTGTAGCGCATAGACAGGCAGGGAATGATAGCCAGTTGAGGACTCGCTCTCCATCGGATCTTGAAATTGCTTCTCTCAAGATATCCCTGGCTCTAGCCAACTTCGATGCAGTGAAACCACCAGCTCGAGACATCTGATCTATCAAAGATCCAACATCAGAAACTCTCGAAAAATCATAGTCCTCTACAGGGACTTCGAAATCGTCACGGGAGTATCCAACCATGGTACCCGCACAACCCTCTGGGCTTCAATTGGTGGTATTCCGAATTCTGTATATTCTGTCTCTAAGTTCTGCTGCTCTCTCGAAGTCCAGCCTATCTGCAGCCTGTCTCATCTCCATCTCAAGCCTGGAAATAATATCTGCCTCTCCATCATTATCTTGGAGGTCCCCTCCTTCACCTATCCACTCGGGCTGACTTACGTTTTCTAGAACCGAATCAGAGTTATTCCAGACACCAGCACCTAGTCCAAATCTCTTTGCTAGTCCCTCCAGACCCTTCTTACCCGGAGGCTTGGCGACCATTCTCCTACCGCCTTCACTCCCCCTTCCAGCAACTCCAGAGACTAGATCCTCCATCTCAGACCCCATTACGGGCAAGGCCTTTTCGATGGTCTTAGGGACTATTCCATTCTTTTCGTTATGCTCTCCTTGCACGGCTCTCCTCCTCACTGTCTGACTGATGGCCGCTTCCATTGAGGCAGAGACGGAATCAGCATACAGAATTACAGATCCATTTACGTTCCTGGAAGCCCTTCCAATGGTCTGGAGAAGGGACCTTTCGTTCCGTAGGAAGCCCTGCTTGTCAGCATCAAAAATTGCTACAAGCGAAACCTCGGGAATATCCAGACCTTCTCTAAGTAGATTAATTCCCACAATCACATCAATCAGACCCAATCTGAGTGCCTTGATTATCTCGGTTCTCTCCAATGTATCTATCTCACTGTGGAGGTAGTGTGCCTTGACTCCCATCCCTTCTAGGTACTCGGCAACTTCCTCCGCGAACTTGATGGTCATCACTGTAACTAGGACCCGTTCATCACGACTAACCCTATCTCCAATCTCGCTAAGCAGATCCTGTACCTGTCCCTCTGTACTTCTAACCTCTATCTCCGGATCTAGAAGTCCAGTAGGCCTTATTTCCATTTTAGCTATCCCATCTATATTTTCCAGTAACTCCTCCATACTCTGCTTAGTCTCCTTCTTCCCGGCTTCGGACTTTCTAGCACCGCCCCCGCCGTCCACATGCATCAGACCCACGGGGACGTCTTGCCCTGTCACCTCTGCAAGGTGCCTCAGCTCCCGCTCTCCCGGAGTAGCACTAACGTAGACCATCTGAGGTACTAGAGTTTGGAACTCGTCTATTCTAAGTGGGCGGTTATCATACGCGGACGGAAGTCTGAATCCATGGTCGACTAGGTTCTTCTTTCTTGAGAAATCTCCTCCGAACATCCCCCCCACTTGGGGCAGTGTTACGTGAGACTCATCCATGATTACCAGATATCGGTCTGATCCCCCATGGAATTGCTCTGCATTGCTGGCGAAGAAGTCCAGAAGGCAGTACGACCTCTCGCCCCTACTTCGTCCATCGAAGTGCATCGAATAGTTCTCGACACCCTTGCAAGAGCCAACTTCATCCAGCATCTCTAGATCGAATCTAGTTCTCTGCTCCAGTCTATGAGCCTCAAGGCCCCCATCTTTTGATTCGAACCAGTCCAATCTTTCATCCAACTCCTTCTCAATATCCTCCAGGGCTTGGTTGAATCTATCCTCACTTGTCATGTAGAACTCTCTTGGATGTATCCAAGCCTCTTCGAACTCGTCCAGAGGCTCCCAAGACACCGCTTCGCAGACTTGTATCCTCTCAATTCCTTCCCATCCGAATTTGACTCTTATTGGGTCATCCCTGCTTGGCATCCACACGTCAAGAACCTCTCCTCTGAGTCTCACGTCTCCTCTGGTAATCTCTCGAGTGGTTCTTCGATACTGAAGCTCCACGAGACTCCTTACTATATCCTGAGGATCAGCAGTTTGTCCCACATGTAGCCTCAAGTGATTCTGCTGGAAGACCTCTGGAGGGTTTAGACCGTAGATTGTGGAAACCGTCCCTATTGCAATCACATCTGGACGAGAAACAAGAGAAGCTACCGTCGAGAACCGCTCTTGCTCTATTCTCTCATTCATCTGCAGCTCCTTGTCGATGTAGAGGTCTCGTCCAGGGATGTATGCCTCGGGCTGATAGTAGTCGTAATAGCTAACGAAGTACTCAACTGAGTTATCGGGGAACAATCCAGACATCTCCTGCCAGATTTGACGTGCTAGTGTTTTATTGTGTGAGAGGATTAGCGTAGGCAACTGCATCCTCTCAATTATCTTCGCCATAGCGAAGGTCTTCCCGGACCCCGTGACGCCAAGAAGAACGCATCTTTCCTGCCCATCTTCGATTTGTTTTACCAGTGTGTCGATCGCCTGCTGCTGATCACCCGCGCTATCATATTCTGACTGAAGGATGAACATCGTTATACCTCGATATTTTCAATGTCAAGGGATTAACCTACGTAAATCATACTCCCTAGAAGGACCCAGCCAGTTAGCATAGAAGAAAGGAACAGTATATTCTGATAGCTTCCCATTTCTTCTACTGAATTAGAAGATGATTCGGCAAGCTTAGTCATGACATACAGGTTAACTAAACCCATAAGGAGGGCAGAAATGATCCAAACCGGTGAACTAAACCTACCTGATTCGGTGAATTCATGCATCCCAGCAAGGAGGAAGCAGATCACCCATCCGATTGTCAGAAATATACTTAGATTCCTAGTAGCGATGCTTCCGAAGATTGCTGGGAAAGACTTGATCCCCTGTTGCCTGTCAACTTCCTTGTCCATTAGTGCGTAGTTAACATCGAATGCAGTAATCCAAAGAGCAACACCCAGAGAAATGAAGAATACTTCCGGGAACCAGAGAAACTCCAGTTGCTCTTGGCCTATTCCGAAAATTGCCTCCCATCCATGGTGATCAGCAGCGATTGCAACCCATGCACCCGCTGGTGCAAGGGCAAGACAGAATCCAATCCAGAAGTGACACAACCATGAGACCCTCTTCGTATAGGGGTATATCACAAAGGCCGTCACAGGAAGCCAAGACATCTTCAGCGCTACTTCATTCAGCATCCATGCAGAGAACAGTAGCATAGCAAGAAATATTCCAGAGAGTACCCAGGCTGCTTGAATTGACATTGTTCCAGACGGTAGGTGCCTCGAGGAAGTTCTAGGGTTCTCTGCATCTATTTCCCTGTCTATGATTCGATTAAGTGCCATTGCTAGCCCTCTGGCTCCAACTGCTGCAAAAATAATCCAAAACCCATCTGACATCTCACTACCAAACTCATTGTCTGCCAGTACGAAACCAATCAGAACGAACGGGAGTGAGAATAGTGTATGCTCGATTTTTACGAACTCAAGAATCTCTCTAGCGCCCATATCAAATCCTCTGAGAGAGCCATGCATCAACTCGACTAACCATCTCAGGATCATGCAAGGTGACAGCAGGCCATCTTCGAACCGGAAGAGGTCCTTCAGTAGAGGGGATTGGAACGGTTGCATCCCAAGCTACTCTGCCCCTCGACTCATCAAAGTGTAGATCCCTGCCCACATCGAATCTACAGAAAAGCTGCCAAAGAAGCCTTCTCTTCCAATCTTCATTTTCTAGATTCGCATCAGAGTCTGTGATGAATAGCCACTTCAGGCCTTTCGCAGCCCCAAGGTTCCAGATAGAATCTCTTATTCTCGCAATCTTCTCTCTCTGAAGACGCGCCAAATGATCATCAGTCTCCTCCATGCTCTCTTCAGGACTAGGACTACCTTCTACTTCAGTGGTAATTACCATCATAGAAGGGCGCATCATCCTTGCCTGCACCACACCGTCAATCGCAGATGCGGAGATAGCGAGAGACTCACTCGCACTAGTCTCTGCAGGAAGGCCAATCGGATCTCCTTCTGATGGTGTCGTTGCATCGATAATCAACTTGTCATGTATGTTATCCCATGGTGAAGTGTGAGCTAATGAGTCAGCGACCATGCCTCTCAATACCACTAGGTCCTCGGGAATCTTCACTTTGCTATCGAGCGCATCTAAGAGCTCTTCGAGATCTTTCACGGGATGCCCTTCATCGACTACTATGACCACTTTTAGGAACATCATCTGTCCTGCACCCAGAAGTCCCAGAGCTGTCTTGCGGGCCTGACGAGGAAACCTCTGCTTGGAGGAAACAATAGCCAGGTTGTGGAAACCCGTCTCAAGTGGTAGAAAAGTATCGATCACATCTCTGTGCTGGAACTTCAGCACTGGCAGTAGGGCATCGCCAATCGCCTCCCCAAGATAACCATCCTCCATTGGTGGTATGCCCACTATGGTCATGGGAATAGTTGGATCCTTCTTGTGAGTGATTGCTGTTACGTGCATCACTGGATACTCATCTTCCAATGAGTAGTGGCCGAAGTGATCTCCGAATGGCCCCTCGATCCTTTTCTCAGAGGGGAGGGTGTATCCTTCAATCACGAAATCACAGTCTGCTGGAACCCACAAATCATTGGTCAGGCATTTTGTAATCTTGAGGCGCCTCCCACTAAGCAGACCTGCAAACTCGTACTCTGAGAGATTGTCCGGAAGGGGGGATATCGCGCTGAAGATTACCTGAGGGGGGCCTCCAAGACAAATCGCAACTGGCATCCTATCATCTGATGCCTCAGCATGGTCCGCCCCATGCTTATGTTTCTGCCAGTGAAGGCCGACTTCATCAGGGCCGAAAACCTGGCTCCTGTACATCCCTAGGTTGTGAACTCCGGTTTCTGGATCCGATGTGACAACAAGTGGAAGCGTCATGAAGGGCCCGCCATCCTGGGGCCAACTCGTTGGGATGGGGAGCCTAGTCACATCAGGATTATCCATCCTAACCTGCTGACACTTCCCCCCCGAGACCTTCCTAGGAGCCATTGAAATTCCTTGTCTCAGCAACCCAAGACCTGTCCACGGCCTCCTAAGAATTCCCCCTATATCCGGCTTCATGAGCCCAGTCATCATTTCACCGATTTCCTTCGGCTCCACGACTCCTAGCGCGAGATTTGTCCTATCACGGGTCCCGAAGAGGTTCATGGCTAGAGGGTACCTGCTGATACTTCCATCCCCCAATCTTGGCTGATCGAAGATAACAGCTGGGCCGCCCCTCTTCACCAACAGGTCTGCGATACAACCCGCTTCTAACTCGACATCGACTGGATGGCTTACCCTCAGCAACTCGCCTCTCTGTTCCAGAGCAAGTATGAACTCCTCTA
The DNA here is from genome assembly GCA_902530535.1 of uncultured Candidatus Poseidoniales archaeon. Classification (GTDB taxonomy): domain Archaea; phylum Thermoplasmatota; class Poseidoniia; order Poseidoniales; family Thalassarchaeaceae; genus UBA36. The sequence goes on along the minus strand of CACAAP010000017.1, from coordinate 12,768 downwards.
GACTCCTCCAACCCATGCCACAACGCAGTGCTCTTGGCATGAGAAGGTTTGTCTGTTTTGGAGGCTATCAAACCGAGGGTTTCTTTGATAGTGCCCTTACCGTAGCTACGTGGGCGACGAAATCACGGTCTGCGACGTACTTGTTGTGGGAGCCGGTCCCGGAGGTGGAAACGCCGCTCTACAATGCTCACGTAAGGGGCTATCAACGATAATTATCGAGGATCACCCTGAGATAGGAACCCCGGTCCACTGTGGAGAGTGCATTTCCGAGATAGCTTGTCAGAACCTAGAGCTTACTCTCCCGGAGGAGGTAATCAGCAAGAGGGTGCATGGAATAAGGGTCATATTCCCAGACGGAACAGAAAAGCGACTTACTGAGGAGGGGTATGTTCTGGAGAAGCACCTCTTTGAGAGGTGGATAACAGATGAGGCGGTCTCTGCAGGTGCCACGCTCAACCTAGGCCACAAACTACTTTCCATGGAGAGGGCCGATGGAGAACCGTTTTCAGGATGGGTTTGTGATGGCAAGGGGGACCAATTCCCCATAATGGCCAAGATAGTCATCGATGCCTCAGGGGTTGCAGCGGTCTGCTCCCGTTTAGTCAAGCCTGATGGAGAGGCCCCTCTGAATCAAAAGGGCAAGGTAGTCGCAGGAATGCAGTACGAGCTTCTAGAGGTACCTACTGATGATTACCTGGATTTCTACATATGGCCTAGCTATGCTGAGAAAGGGTACCTATGGATGATTCCCAAGTGCGATGGCAGGGCAAACGTCGGACTTGTAACTGAGGACAAGCCCAGGACAAAAAAGGCTCTTGACGAATTCATAGCAAACACACATTTTAGTGAATCTGAACAGACACTCCCACCGTGGAAAGAAAAGGGGAGCCCGGCTTTTGGTGGGACCATCCCAATCTCGGGACCCTTCGAGCGGACCCACTATGACGGGCTGATTCTAGTGGGAGATGCTGCAGGATTCACCTCCCCCTTGTTCGAGGGTGGCTCCCACCTGGCATTGAAATCAGCCGTTTTCGCCGCACATACCGCTGCAAACGCTATTTCAGAGGGAGACCTCACATCAGAGAGGCTATCAGAGTACACTAGACTATGGAAGGCAGAGTTCCCACCGTATGGCAAAATTCTGAAGGGGAAGACAGCCCTCTTCGAACTATCAGATGATGAGATGTCCGTTATGGCAACATGCTTTCCGGATGAGATGTCGGGGATGGGAATTACCGGTAAGGCGATGGTCGGGATCAGACTTCTATTCAGAAAACCAGCGTTGTACTTCAAGCGAATCGTGCCAGCGATGCTAGCATTCGGATACAGCAGGGCGAAGTACTACGGATGGTGAACGATGCTCACCTTTCTCGGGTACACGTTGGTCTTCCTAGCCCTGCTGGTTAGTCTGTACCTAGTAATCCGTCCCGCGGCTAGCTCACAGTCTTTCTTGAGGACAGCTGCAATGGGGACTCAGTCCTCTCCTTTCCTACTTCTGTCACTATCCTTCCTTTTCGAAGCAACGTCGCTGGACTTGGTCTCGAGTTACGTCGGTGAGGGACTGCCACTCTTTTACCGCATTTCAGCAGTATGGGGCAGTAGGTCCGGCCCTCTCCTGATGTGGGCCTCGATGATGAGCGTAATCGCATGGTTGATGTCTAGGGATAGAACGACAGATAGTGCCACGATAAGGATCATGCACTTGTGGACATTCCTGCTCCTGCTAATCTCAGCAGGCCTGCGCCCCTTCTCTCCTGCTATCCCCGGCTCAGCTGGGGAGATCAGTCCCTTGCTACAGACAGATCTGATGGTGATTCACCCACCAGTGGTCTTCGTCTACTATTCATTGTGCCTTGCGACGGCTAGTATTGCGGTGTCCGGACTGATTAGGTCCAGGCCCTCGAATGAGACTCACGCCTCGATGATTCCATGGGCTAGATACTCATTCCTGGCAGGAACAATCGGCATAGGACTTGGTGGCCTCTGGGCCTACACAGTTTTGGATTGGGGAGGGTATTGGGCATGGGACCCAGTCGAGACAGGATCACTTCTCCCATGGCTCGCACTTCTGGCTATACTTCACTCAAGAGCTAGGCTAAAGGCATCCAATCCCTATGCATTATCACCCGCGTTCGGAATGATAACCGGAGCTCTGGTCATGCATGCCACTCTGGTTACCCGAGCCAACGGGGTCTGGGCCTCTGTCCATGCCTTCGTGGGTGATGGGGAGAATTCCCTCCCGAGGGACCCATATGTACGAGTCCTGGAGATCATCGATTTCACTGCAGTAGGATTCGAGATCATGGTCTACATGATGTCCGTTATTGTCCTGCTCGGTCTTTCTGTTGCCCATGCCCTAAGGGAGCAGAGAGCCACAGTACTCGCGAAGGGATCACAGACTTTGTTCGAGAAGAACCGGGTCCTAGCAGTCTTCCTGCTATTCTACTTCGCTGCTATCGGCCTCTGGATCGGCTCATCCGCAGTACTCTTCTTCGGACTAGCCATCCTGACACTGCTGATTTTCGGAGATCAGGACGAACCCCCGGTCCATTGGGTCTCCCTTGGGGTCCTCCTGATGCTCTTCTCAGGCTGGGCGTGGATCTCTGAGTGGTACCAGTCATTGGCTGGGATAGCGCCTTTCCTCCTAGTCTGGGTCATTCCAGATGAACAGAAGGACGACTTTTCTCGGATAACCGACTTAATTGTAGATCCCAAAAAGAGGGCCATAATGTCCCGGTCCTTTCCATGGTACCTGTCCACGACATTCCTGCTGTTGACTTGGATCCTACTGACTGTCGAGATAGAAGGCACAAGTATCGAAGCGCACGAGTACTACGGTGCCCCTCTGGTGTCCCTGCTCGCTCTGGGGCTAGCACTGTACGCTTGGGGCGACAGGGTAAGCGGTAGAGCAGGTGCAATCGCGCTCTCGGTGACCTTGGCCCTCTCAGTGGTTCTAGCCGCTTTCTCTGAGAGGCTGGATTTACCTGGGAATCAGGACGGAGCAATCACCGATAGCGTTACCAGGGGCGCTGTCTCCATGTTCATCCTGACCTGGCTGGCCCTGGCCATCCCACCAACGCTGCTCAAGCTATGGAGGAGCTCGAGAAAGACATTTCCCAAAAATAATCCGTGGTGGCAAAGACCTCAGTCTGCTCGAGTAAGGTTACTTGGCACCCACATCGCCCATGCTGGCATCCTGGTCCTACTAGTGGGGCATGTCCTCACCACCACTCTTGTTGATAGGACCGATCCATCCAACTTTGTCACCTTGGAGAGAGACGTGCCGACACAGCATCAGGGGATGGAGCTCGTGTTCACTGGGGTAGAGGTACTATCCGCAGATGACGAAGGCTATGGATACCGCATAGGAGACGGCTATGTTGGAGTCGTTATCGAGGCGAGGGACGATGGTGGTGAACTGCTCGGGACTATCACGCCCGGAATGCTCCGCTTCGACTCTCCCTCCGGCATGGTGTCCGCCAGATCGGAGGTGGATAGGCTGACGGAGGCGACCGGGGACACGATAGTAATCCTGGACCTACTGCAGTCAAACGAGCTCTTGTCATCGATGATTCTGGGTCAGACTGACGATGTCAGCGAGGTCAGGGTCACAGTACACCGCCTCCAGGGTAGCCATCTCGTTTGGGCGGGTTGGCTAATGGTGGTCATTGGGAGCGCCTTTGCTTCCCTCTCAAGAAGAGTGACTGAACCATCCGAGGACGAGTAAAGGCCCTCATCGCCCCTTACCGTTTGAATGAAAAAGGGGGAGCCAGTCGCGAGGCCCCTGAGGTGCTACGATGGATAATGGCTCAATCGTTCATGTAGACTATGATTTGTACAATGCTAGCAATGACAAGCTGATAGAGACAACAAGGGAGGAGGTAGCCAAGGAACACGATCTCCATGACGAAAACAGAGAGTACTCTCCAATGATTACAACCGTCGGAGATGGTAGACTAATCCCCGGTTTCGAGTCTCACTTGGCAGGAGCCGAGGCTGGAAAGGATTACGAGTTCGATATCGAGCCAACAGAGGCATATGGGGATAGGGACCAGAACAAGATTGAGACTATCTCACAGAACGTCCTCCTAAGGAGTGTAAGAGACCCAAACACACTAGCAATAGGGGCCCCAGTTGAGATTGGTGGAAGACAAGGAATTCTTCAGTTCATGAGTGCTGGAAGGGCTAGGATAGACTACAATCACCCATTAGCAGGAGTCACCCTGAGGTACAACTACCAGATAGTTAAGGTCGTTGAGGATAGGGATGAGAAGGTTCAGACTTTGATGAGGATGAACACCGGAAGAGACGACTTCGAGATCGAATTCGATGGTGACGACCTCACAATGACTCTCCCGGAGGAGATGGCTTACGATCAGAACTGGGCATTCACGAAGTTTTCTCTAGTCACTACTCTGAGGGAGAATGTAGGGGTCGCCAAGGTAATCTTCCGAGAGGTTCACGAGCCAAGGCAGATTGAAGAAGAGTAACTAGATTATTCTCGGAATGATAACCGGTATCAGCAGAATCAATAGGATGAAGATACTACTCAGACTGCTGATTCTATTCGATATATTCTCAATCCGAATCGGATGAGAAGAACCACTGATCTTTCTCAGGACCGAGTGGACCCCATCTCTAACAAGGTGGCCACCATCGAAGGGAATCATGGGAATCAGGTTTGCGAAACCAAGCAGGAAGTTGATCCAGACAAGCCAGAACAGGAAGTCGAACAGCATCAACATCCCCTCAGTTCCGAGAATCGACCCCAGGGTTCCGCTTCCAGCAACTAGCATCTCTCTCTCTTGGAGAATCATCGTCTGTCCTTCGTTTGAAATTGGGACATTCAGCATTAGAAGAGGGCGAATCACAGTGAGTATTGCCGTACCTGATGCTGAGTATTCTCCGTCGATGATATTGGCATAAACATCCACTCCCGCTGTTGATGAAACAAGATCGGAAACTCCTAAGAAAGCATCTCCGGGCTCAATTTCCAGTAATTCCAGTAGTTCTACTCTATCTTCAATAATGCAATCACTATCTTTCTCACAGTCTTCTATGTAGTACTGGTAGCGATCACCCATAGTGACAGTTATTCTTCTCTCTGACCACGTATCAGTGGAATCATCCCTGGATAGTACGGTTAGTTGGGCAACTTCCCCAGCGGAGAGTCCGTCCATCTCATCTGAGAAATCGGAGTAATCAGAAATCTCGTTATCATCAATATGTGTAATCGTCTCGAATGGCATTAGGCCGGCTTCTTCTGCTCCTCCACCGACTACAATTCCTCTCGCATGAACGCCGTTGTTTTCTGCCGCCATCCCACTGGCAACAGAACAAAGGAGAACTAAAACCACGTAAGTTACGAAGATATTGATCGACGGTCCCGCTGCGAAAAGCCTCAATCTGTCCCTTCTAGGGGCCCTCTCCATCTCCTTCTCTTCGGGCTCGGCGAAGGCTCCGATGGGCAGAGGCCCCAGTTGAAGCAGTCCGAAGCTCCGCAACCTCATTCCATGGGCCCTAGCTTGAATTCCGTGACTGTATTCGTGAATCACAATCGCAACTATGAGTGCCAGGGCTGGCCACCATAGTGGGACGAAGCTGGTAACTCCTGGGATTAGCAGTAGGTCGCTTGCAGGAATGGACTTCTCAGGAGGACTTATTGCTGCCGCGACTGCACTAAGCAGAAGAAGTAGTACAACCATGAACATTACAAAGAAGCACAGCCAGATTGAGACTTCTCCGAACCCCCTCCAGAATCTCCTAGGTTTGGATACTGATTCCAGAAGACGCATGCCTCTTCTAGTTCTGATCATCAGGATAATCCCTAGAGCTCTAGTTGCATCCATCTTGTCCAGGAGGCCTGCCGACTCTGCGTACAACAAACCCGAATACCAAATTGCGAGAAGAGCTACCAACCAAACCGGTGCACCTAGGTTATACACTAGGAATAGCATTAGCAATGGGATTAGGATGCTCCTATTCTCCCCCTGTTCCGCCATGTTGATTACAATCGTCCTTGTCTCTTCAACCTGCTCTAAAACAAAAGTGAGAATACCTCCGACTGATTCGCGTGGCCATGTCAAAGGCATTCGGAAGCTCCTCAAGGAGCACCAATCGCAGAATCGACTCTTTAGCAAGGGAGAGGGACAGTATCAGGAGAATCCTGGTCCAAGCTGAACTTCATAGCGTCAGGGAAGAAGTAGAATCTGTCAGCCAATCACTGGAACAGATAGAAGAGCTCCTTTGTGGCACGAGAAATTAGCTAACTACGGACTCTTTAGCGGACGAATTGCCTGAATTAGACCTGACCCCAATCGCTCCTTCCGAGCTACAAATTAATGACAGGAACCTGTGCACTGGCATTCCAGCACTCCAGTTTAGATGAGGGGTGCCTCTACTTGTTAGTGGAAGTGCAGGGATACTTCTGGAAAGGTGTCTGAGCTTTCCAGTCAATCCTTCAACTTCTACTTTCATGATTCTCCAACTATCTCCCCTTACTCCCTTCAACCTGAAAGCGTAAAGCGGGAGAAGCCCGCATTTCTCACCAGTGAATTTCAGGGAATTGTACTGGTCCATGGTTCTACCTGAGAGGTATATCCTCTCGCTCTTGGAGGTCTTCACCTCTATGGGGAAGCACATGTCCCCTCTAAGAGCAAGCAGGTCACCAGTACCCTCTGAACCACTTCCTGGGGCTCTGACAACCAGAAAAGGCCTCTTTACGACCCTCATTGCCTTCGCGCGCTCAACTTCAGAACAAGATCTCGTAACAGCGCGAACTCCCTTTATCTCTCCAGCGAGAACCGAACGCAACTCTCTTTCGTAACTGGTCCCCATGACGCTATCCAATTCTCAGGGTTATTGAGGACACCGGTCCAAATCACTGAATCTTTCCCTTTCTGTAATCCCTGGTTCTGTCCACACCCGGGAACTGATCCTCACTTTCTCTATAGACAGTTTTCATGTTATTCAGGAAGTTGTCTTCATTGGTTACAATGAGAACCATGTCAACTCCTGGATCATCCTCTCCATCCATCCATGGGAGAATTATTTCCATGGTCATCCTAGCTCCCTCTCTGTGCGGGTATGCGAAAACATCCATTCCTAGTGGGGGGAGGACCAGAGTCTTCCTAGGCTCGAGAGTCTCTACTGTCTCGAATAGAGCACCGTATGAGTTTCTCAGAAGCTCCCTCCTGAAGTTGTCCTGCGTGGGCCTTCTACAGTCTGGACCGACTACATGCACAAGTTTGGATACCGGGAGGTCGAAAGCATCTGTAGTCACTGCCTCCCCGACTCCACATGGCTGAAGATTCAACTTCCTCCTCTCTTTTGCAATATTGGCACATGCCTCCCTAAGGCCGTCTCCAGCAGCTTGCTGCATCCTCTCATCCAGACCTTCTCTTCCTGCTAGTCTACTATTCGCGGGGATTACCATGATATCCCCCTCTACGCCGACTATATCCCCGTAGAGAACGCGCACTTGTCCGTGCGTACATTCTCTCACAATTACAACATCGGCCATAAGTATGCGAAGGGAGGCCATCAGATATGTATTCATCGTAGGCATTTTCAGAAGGACTAGGGAACTTTAATCGCCACGAACCCCCTCCCATAGACATGTCAACCGGATACGTACTCCTAGATGTAGAGCCAGGAACGGAGTATTCGGTGTTCGAGGAAGCCTCATCACTGGCCTTTGTTTCTGATGCCCAGGTTCTATTCGGAGACCATGACATGATATTGAAAATAGAAGCAGACAGTATGGGAGAAATTGCAAAACTAGTTGTCGACTCAGTACGTTCGATTGAGGGAGTAACCAACACGAAAACTCTGGCTTGTGCAGAATTGTAGTATTCGCATTTACCAGAAATTAGCCCACTTTGCCTCAGTATGCCGATATTCCGGCTCAAGTTTATTATCTATGTAGTTCCACAGCGAGTCGGAGGAATCCAAGAATGGCAGACAAGAAATATTTCGTGTTAATGCAGAACGGCAAGGACACTGCTCAAGTGTTCCACAGCAAGCAGCCCAGAGGAGCAGCTCTGAAGGCGGCTTCAAGAGGTGTCACTGACATCCATCTCAGGGAAAGAGGAACAAACAGAGTTCACGTGTTCTCTGGATCAAAGAAGATGGTCCCCAAGGGAGCAAACGCACCAGACTGGCTACCTGACATGATAAACAAGGCCAATGTAAAGAAGTTGCGAATCGACCGTATGTGAGCATAGTCTAATCGACTTTCACATCTGGTTTTCGTACACAAGCAGCGTAAGCTTTAGAGTTCTAGGATAGAATAACTATCTGAAATAGAACACTCACTCTGAGCGGAATCTCTTGCGCGCCTTCTCCGTTCTTTCTGAGTCCATCTTTCTAGCCTCTTCGGCCCTGCTCCTTTCCTCTTCAAACGTACTTTTCGCCTTCTTCTTGTTTCCAGGATCATAACCTTTGGAGAAATCTTCTTTGAAGTAACTGAGCACTCCAGATGTAAGGTTCTTCGCAGTCTTGATTGGGTCAATCAGAGGATCGTAGTACTCGGTGACAACTCTTTCCTTTAGTGGGATTATTGCATTGTCTGTAATCTGAATTCCTGCTGGACAAACTTCGGTACAACAGCGGGTAATGTTGCAATACCCTATCCCGAAGTCCTCCTTTATCTCTGGAATCCTGCTCTCATTGTCTAGTGGGTGCATTTCCAGGCTGGCCAAGCGAACAAAGAATCTAGGTCCAGCGAACTCATCGTACATTTGGTGCTCCCTTAGTACGTGACATGTATTCACACATAGCATGCACTCGATACAGGACCTGAACTCCTGCAACCTGTCTGCTTCCTCCTGGTGGAATGCCCAGTCTGGCTCTTCAGGTCCGTTGATGGGTTTGATCCTCTGATCCGTTTGGTATGCCCAAGAAGTGTCAGTAACCAGGTCCTTGGTAAGGGGGAATGCCTGCATGGGCTTAACGAGAATAGGCTCATTTTCAGGAGTCTCGGCTAGAATGTCTTCCATTCTAGTCATGCACATTAGACGTGGCTTTCCATTGACTTCAGCGCTGCATGAACCGCACTTTCCAGCTTTGCAGTTCCAGCGACATGCGAGATCCGGAGCGTGCTCTGCTTGGATTCTGTGTACAACGTCCAATACCACCATGCCCTCATCCAAATCAACCTTGTAGTCTACCATTTTTCCAAATGGAACGCCATCTTTGTCAGGCTCTCCTCTGAATATCCTGAAAGTCACGCTGTCTGTCATTTCACTCCTCCTCGTGTAAATCATCAGAATCAAGTAGGGACTTCAATTTCTCAGGAATCTCTGGATATGAAACGAAGTCTATGTTCATTGAACCATCATCTCCCATTACTATGACGCTGTTCACCTTGCCCCAATGCCCGTGATCGGTATCGGGGTAGTCGTCTCTAGTATGGGCTCCTCGGCTCTCCTCTCTACGAAGGGCAGAGATTGCGCACATCTTGCTCACATCTACCATTGCTTCTATCTCTAGAGCTTGGTGCCATCCCGGGTTGTACATCCTTCCACCTCCGGGAGAAGTCGAGGCAGCCCTGGTTCTAAACTCCTCAAGTTCTACTAGAGCCTCTTCTAGAAGACCCCCGGTTCTGATTATTCCTGCTTTGTTTTGCATCATTTCTCTTAGTTCGCTAACAACCTTGGCAGGATTCTCCCCACCTTCCCTGCTCAGAGGCTCAAGGGTCTCTTCTACGACTTCCTCTATTTCTCCCGAGTCTATTTCTAGGAATTCTGTTTGATCCTTCGAATATCTTGCAGCATGCTCCCCTGCGATCTTTCCGAACACAATCAAGTCTGATAGGGAGTTTCCTCCAAGACGATTTGCACCATGCAATCCTGTAGCCACCTCTCCAGCAGCAAATAGTCCTCCCACTGAGGTCTCTTGGCTGAATGGGTCAACCTTGACCCCTCCCATTACGTAGTGAGCGGTGGGCCCGACCTCCATCGGCTGCTTTGTAATGTCTACAGCGGCTAGCTCCTTGAACTGGTGGTACATCCCTGGAAGCTTCTTCTTCACTTCCTCTTCGTCTCTCCATGAAATGTCTAGATAAGCACCTCCATGTTCAGATGCCCTGCCAGCAGCCTTTTCGCTGTTTATTGCCTTAGCTACAACGTCTCGTGTTAGAAGCTCAGGTGGTCTCCTCTTGGTTGCTAGTTCGCCTCCAACAACCTCCTGAACCCAAGCTTCAGCCTCCTCGATAGTATCGGCAAATTCTTCTTCGTACATCTCGGGAACGTAGTCGAACATGAAACGCTCTCCCTTACTGTTTTTCAGCATCCCGCCCTCTCCGCGAACACCCTCGGTAACGAGGATTCCCTTTACCGAAGGTGGCCAGATCATTCCAGTTGGATGAAACTGTACAAATTCCATATCTCCCATTTCTGCACCCGCCCAATAAGCTAGTGCATGACCCTCTCCGGAGTATTCCCAAGATCCCGAGCAAACTTCCCAACATCGCGTGATTCCTCCTGTAGCTAGTACGATGGCCTTGCCCTTGAAGAGATGAAGAGAACCATCGTTCCTGTCGTAAGCGAAGCATCCGGAAACTCGTCCTTCCTTCTTGAAGAGCCTTCTCACAGTGTATTCCATGAATACCTGAATCCCCTCATGGATTCCCTTCTGTTGAAGAGTTCTGATTAGCTCAAGCCCAGTTGCATCTCCGATGTGGGCCAATCTTGGATATGTGTGTCCGCCAAAGTTCCTCTGACTAGTCAATCCCTTGGGGGTCCTATCAAAAACTGCTCCCCATTGTTCCAACTCTCTGATTCTATCTGGAGCCTGTTGAGCGTGAATCTGTGCCATCCTCCAGTCTCCAAGATATTTGCCCCCCTTCATGGTGTCTCTGAAGTGAGTCTGCCAGGAGTCTCGGGGGGTCCTTGTTAGCCAGAGCGGCGGCCGCGCCTCCCTCAGCCATCACTGTGTGAGCTTTCCCAAGCATCGATTTGCAAATCATCGCAACTTTGACACCACTTCTGCTAGCCTCAATGGCTGCTCTGAGGCCAGCACCCCCGGCTCCGATTATGATTACATCAAACTCGTGTTGAGTCACTTCCTGTTCCATCATAACCCTCCGATTAGTACGTAGTCGGTAAGCCCGAAGTCTTGACAGACCCATATGTAGAAGTCAGCAAACATCACCCAGAATAGGCTGAACAGAGCCCAATCTTTGTGCCTCTCGTTCAGTTTAGTAGAGAACTTCCACATTCTGTATTTCAATCTGTTAATTGACGAACCGGTCCATTCGTTAGAGCCACCTCCTACCACGTGCCTAAATGCATGGCACCCGAAAGTGTACCCTGATAGCAATACAACGTTCAACAGAAGTATCAGAGAACCAACAGACAACCCAAATGCATCTCCTGTTTCATCATGGAAATTTACGGAAAGCCAGAAGTCGTACATCAGAATTGGCAAGTAGATAACAGCGATGTACATGAAGATCCTGTGCAGGTTCTGTACTACCAGTACTCCCTTCTCTCCACTATATTCGTTCCAGGGCTTCGAAACTGCGCAACCTGTTGGTTGTTGGAAGAATGCGCGGTAGTAGGCCTTTCGGTAGTAATAGCACGTTGCTCTGAAACCTGCGGGGAAGACTAGTATGAACATTGCAGGACTCATCCACCACAGTCCCTTAGGAATCCACGAGGATTGGGGGAAAATCAGCGGACTGTATAGAGGGGAGAGCACATGGCTTCCTTGCTCGATCGACATTGTTTGACATGTGGCAACGTCCTTGAACGATTTTGCTGTCTCCCAATTCTCGCATGAAGACGCTCCAAACTCACTGAAGAAAAGGAAATCTGACTCCATGAAACCACGCCATGTAGCATAGATAATCATGAATCCAAGGTAGGCGGCCATTGCAGTAGGGCCCTTCCACCAGTCGTCACTCCTGTCGGTCTTACCGAAGCCCTTCTTCATTGGGAGCTTCACACTTCCTTCCATGGTCGCTACCCCTGAGCATTGGGCACAGCGATGTGCAATAAGCAATTGTATTCTCAGAACAGCGCAATGTTCACAATATACCTAGTATTGCAAAGGTTATGGTTGGGGATGACCTAGTCACTTCGATCTGTCCTAATTGCAGCTACATGCCAGGGGCATGGCTTCCCGGGGTCAAGTGTCCTGAATGTGGGGAACCAATGCTCTAGGCCAATGAAGCATAGTCTGCTTCTGCCTCTTTGACATGTATCTCATCCACATCCATTTGAGCGAGCTGGAGTTTTCCAGATAGCTCGTCGTTCACCGCATGCCAGTATGAGTAAGCTTCTATCACCCATATTCCTGACTCTCTAGTTCCATTTCCACTGTCCTTTACTCCACCAAATGGTAGATGTGCCTCAGCCCCTGTAGTGGAGTTGTTTATGCCTGTCATTCCAGCCTTTATTCCAGTCTTGAAACGGTATGCCTCAAGCCTATCGTTAGTGTAGCAAGCACTGGATAATCCAAATGGAGATGCATTGGCCAGATAGAGAGCATTTTCGAAATCCTCAGCCCTAACTACAGTCACAACAGGTCCGAAAATCTCCTGTTGGAAGCATTGCATTTCTTCTGTTACGTCTGCGTAAACATGCGGCCACATGTACGCACCCTCCGAAGCGTCACCTTGGAAATTCTCAGGCTTATTCTCATTTGTAATTTTGCCCTCTCCCCATAGTTTGGTAGCCCCGTCGGTTTCACACATCCCTAGATCCCTTAGAAAATCGCCAGCATACTTTTCCGATAGCATAGAACCATACAATACATCGTCAT
>CACAAP010000016.1:0-28680 GCA_902530535.1 uncultured Candidatus Poseidoniales archaeon | reverse complement strand
TGTAATTGATCAGTATTGTAGCAGAACTCGAGTCTTCGAACACGAAGGTATTGGAGTAAGTTGAGTTGTTGGAATTCAAGCTATCAATGATAACCGAGTTCTGACTGACGTTCAAAGAAAATTGTAGTTCTGAGGGGTTGTTTATGGCCAGCCCGATTTCCGGTAAAGAGTAGCCCAAAAGACTTGTTGAGGCTAGATTGATAGAGACCGAGGACCCATATCCTGAGGAGAAACCAGTTGAAACTGTCACTGTCCTAGCGGAATAGTCCGTAGATACAACCGTGAGTCTGTAACCGGTATCGTAGAAAGAATCGGGAACGGTAACAACTGTCCCATTGTCAGTAATTGCGGTCCAATGGGAGTTTGTTCCATTTGTAGACTCCCATCGGAATATTACACTAGGATTTTCATCGCAGTCATCCCAGAATGAGATGTTGTGATTTCGCTCGCTAGTTGAGATAGAAATTTGTGGCTCTTCTTGATCGAAACCAGGAATTGAAACGGATGTATAATTGGTGTTTCCTATAGAATCAGAACCCGAGAGATGTAGCGTTCCAGAAAAGCTGTTTGGAGGGGAAAATGGGTTTGTCAGAACGCCCCACGAAGATTGATTGTCTGTAGAGTATCTCAGTTGTACGGGTTGAGAAATATCTTCTGCTGAGAGGGACAGTGACCAAGTGTTTGGTAGGCACTCAAGATCCCCAATTGGTTGGGAAAAATGGACGTCCAGATCAGGGGCATCTGTGTCCAATTGAAGGATGAATGAAATCCCTTCTCCGTTTCCGAAGAAGTCCGTGCAGAATAACGTTAGGTTCGTAGTGGAGCTCTGACTTATGTCTACTAGATCCTCCATACTCAATTCCTCGGTCGAAGAGTTGTTGAATGAGAGAATTTCGAATTGATCACTGTCCCTGACAACTCTCATCGATTCAACGGACGAGTATGTGTCTGAGCAACTCACTAGTATCCTGCCAGAGGAAGAAGCAGTAAGTGTGTAAGATGATCCGCTGACTTCCAGTGTAGAATTTACGAATGGGGATAATGATGGGGATGGGGGGGCTCTGGTCAAACAATATTTCCATTTGATTTGGACTCTCGGAGCCATTAGTCGAGTTGGCGAAGTATGTTAGTGTCGCATATCCGGAAGAGACTGAAGAAATCTCAATTGTTGTTCCAGTTTCGTTGAAGGAGCCATTGCCTTGAACTACTCCCGAGTATGCATACGTTCCTTGGGTGAAGTTTCCTGAAGGCACTGTGACATTGAAGCTGATTTCGATATCGGAATTGGTAACCAAGATCCCATCAGCAGTAGTGATGTAATTGCCCGAGAGTGAAACTTGTGTACTTGGCGACGTAGAGGCACTAGCAATTCCTATTGCGCCTACCGGAACCAAACTCAGGAATAAAATCGCAAAAATGGCGCTAGCAGAAAACCTCCTCTCTCTAATCTCCACCAGAATCAACCTTCCAAGATTTCCATAACTACGAGAATATTTGGTAGTAATGCGACGAAAAGGGCAAACATACTAGGTGCTAGGAAAGAGATGTCCGTGTTTTCCTTGTAGTGGAAATGAATTACAAAAGTTTGCCTGACATTAATCAACGCGACTACCAGTGCAATCAAGAAAATCCCTTCGCCAGTCCTTCCGGATACGGAACCGATGGCTACCATCAATATGCTAAGGTAACCGAAGATTATCGTCCAAGTGTCCCAGAAAGGAATTTCAAAGAAAACGTATGCAATAGGGTCAATCATCAGTCCCAGTAATATCACAGTAACAACGAATCTCGAATTGCCATCGGACCAATAGTCCAGCGCACTACCCTGTGCAAAGTAGGAAGCCACAACTAGTAATAGTGAAGAGATAATGAATGGGAGAAGGATGCATAAGAGAGTTGTCGAAAACCGTCCAATTTTCGATTTTATCATGATTATTGCCTCGTTCGACCCAAGCCTCCTTGAGAAAGCCCTACTCTGTTCTGGGAAGAAAAAATAAGTCGCCAGTAACTCATGTATGACAAGTGATATCGCCAGTACGTACAATGGGTCATTTACCGAGGTGAGTAAGTAAAACAAAGCCCCAAAAAATGAGCTTGTAAAAAGCGCAATTAGTCTGTTCCCCCTCTCAACAAAATACCTCATGCTAATTCCTGACCATTTTGGAAACTATGACGGAAATAAGGAATGAACCTTCTAAGGTAACTAGCCTGACTCCTGCCTCGCGGTAGAATCCTTCCGAAAGATCTCCGCCCGACCACAGAAGAGAGGAGATGAGAATAAATGTGAGTGTGGTAGTAAGGATGCCAAACCTTTCGACTAGATCGTCCGATGCGGATCTCGCCCGCTCCCTCTCAGCCTCAGTTAGGACTGAACCCACACTCCTTAGGCGATCAAATAGAGACTCTCCCCCAATATTGGTACTGGCAAGTCTTAGGCTGTGCACGTACTCGAGTGCTACGAATACTATCAAGAGCATCTGAGAGGCCATAACGAAGTAGTAAGCCCGACCCAAATCCACCCAATCAAGCCAATCGATCAGACCAAGGACGATCATCCATCCAAGGACTACCCACTCGAAGCCTCTGGCCCTGTATCTGACCTTAGCTGCGAGATCTCCCTCGCCCTGTAGGAGCCAGTCCATGGCCAGGAGGACGGATAGGATGACGGAGATGAGACCGCCTATGACGAGCCACGCTGCGTTAAGCTCCCCGTCGATGTAGCTCTGCCCTAGGAAGAAGGTCGTGAGGAGGAGGGTGGCGAATGCCAGTGCGTTGGTTGTTGAGAACATCACCTGCATGGGGTCATCAGAGCTGCGTAGCGTAGGGATCCCATGCATCAGCTCTGCTGGGGCCGGCCCTCCGCTTCTTCTCCATGACGGTACCTTGGACCTCTTGGGGGTCCGTCTTGAGAATCCCGCGGCCCACTTCCTGAGAGAATCAGACGTGAGTGCGACTAGATCCTCGCTGACCAGAGGATCTCCATGGGGGGTTAGGAGCCACCTAGACTTCATGTGCACCGGCTCCTCATATACCGAGGATGATAGAATGAACTCCCCGACATTCATCGACGAGAGCCCGGCGAGGACTCCTTTCGGATCGGATGCACGGTGGAGGAGTTGGTCGATCTTCCCCCACTCCTGCTTGGTTTTCAACTTCCCGAGGAATGTGGTTTGGGTCTGGCCGACGGCCTCGTAGTCGAGCTTCCCTGGGTTCTGGCTGGCTATGATAATCCCGAGTCCGAACTTCCTGCCCTGTGCCAGCAGCAGATTAAGTATCTCCTTCGCAGGAGGGTTCCTGGTCCCCGCGGGCAGGTAGGCTCTGGCCTCGTCCAGTAGCAGGACGCATTGCAGCGCCTCGCTGGACCTGTTGACTAGGAGCCAGTCGTACAACTTGCGGCAAAGCTGCTGAATGAAGACCTGCTTAAGCTCCTCGTTTGGAAGGGTGTTAAGGAACAGGATGTTGACCGGGGTGCCCCCCCCCTCCCTTCTCTGCAGCAGGGTATCTATCTCCAGCGGAGTACCTTGGCTGTAAAGTAGGGAGTCCAGGCCGCTAGCGTTGGCCTCGGCGTTGCGCCCCAGTTCCTTCATTGCCGAGGCTGAGATAGTTTCCTCTACATCCCTAGGATCCACGGCTCGAATGGACTCTGCCAGCTCTCCGAAGTCGTACGGAGCCTCCCCATTCTCGGCGAGGTTCTTCATGTGGTTGACGAGGAACGTCTTAGCCTGCCTGCCCTTGGGCTTCGAGGGATCTGCACCCAGGAGTGACGTCAACCCGGTCGCTAATCGATCCCAAGACCCGAGCAAGTCCGAGTCGTTATCTCCGCTGGGGGGGTTGAATGGGTCGAGACATATAGGCAGTCCGTGCTCGGATAGAGGCGTCCATACTCTAACGTCAGTCTTCTCTACCCACTCAGACTGCCTCTCCGGATTGGACCTCTCATCCTCTTCAGGGGCCTTAGCGAGATGAGCAAGGTCTCCCTGCACGTCAATCGCAATGACTGGTATGCCTGCTAGCGCGCATTCCTCGAGAATCCCCTTCGAGACCACCGTCTTACCGGAACCGGTACTCCCGAGTACCGCTACATGCTTCCTTAGGTCTTCAGGTCCGAATCCGATGATTTCTTCGCTCTCTCCAGGCTCCTGTTCGGGCACCCGTAGGGTGCCCAGATTGAAAGTGTCCACATGTGTATAGGAAAGCGTAGAGGATATAACGGTTCCACAGAATTACCGCTTTCATTCGGATTGGCGGGGGTTATCATCATGTTTGCCTGCGGGCCGCCAATATCATGAGTGAGGGCGCACCCGCGTCTTCTTATGACAGAGTACATAGAGAGTTTCAGGTCCAAGATTGACGAGTCTGCGATCCGAGCTGCCTTTCCCGAGATTACGGATTCTGAGACTCCGGTGTGGAAAAGCGGGCCATCTACTCTATCCATGGCGGACAAGTACATCCTCTCTGTGGTGGTTCTACTGGTCCATCTCGCTTTCTTCGTGGGCGAGTGGAAGGAGCCACCTGAAGGGGAGGGACAGCTAAACTTCGTGTTCTCTCTCGCCATCTGGCTGGTCGAAACCACGGGCGTCCTAGGCTTCGTGGTGGTCATGCTTCTGATAACCAAGCTGAACCACTACGCCAACTTCTCTACGTCAGGGAGGTGGACGACCGGATGGCTGCTAGCCAGCACCATGCTGCCAATGACATGGAAGGTGATGGACCTAGCCGAGTGGGTAGGGGGTGCGATGGGGGCCTCATTCCAGAGCCCCCTGCCTGCATGGAACTATGCGTGGTTTCTGCCCCTGGGAATTGCATCTTTCGTAGTCATGGTTGTTTTCACGAAAATGTACCAACGTTCCTTCCACTATGCCCTTACTGACAAGCGGATTCACATCCGCAAGAGGTTCCTATACTTCGACACCAGTGTACATGGGGTTTCGTTCAAAAAGGTGGAGAACCTGAAGGCTGACCCAACGATTCTGGGAAGGATTTTCGGATTCGGCAACGTCCACATAGTAACAGGCTCGGGAGTCGGACTGCAGGTCGAGTCAATCGGAATGACTGCTGGGGGCGCTGCCGAAGTTAAGGAGGCCCCGAAGGGGGTATCCAGGGTAATCTCGCTGCTTTTCGGATGGATTACCATGAAGAGAGACAGGACGGTGATGGCAACAGACCCGGCGGACTGCCTGTACGGGGTCAAGAATCCGATGGGACTCTACAGGCTGATTAACGAACTCATAGACAAGGAAGTGGGGCTGATCGGTTCCATGCAGAATTCAGACCCAGAGTAGCAGGGCGACCATCCGTACCGTTCATAACCATGTGACCCTCCACCCTGTTCGGGGAAACAGATGTCCGAAGTAGACGCAATCACTCAAGCAGCACAGTGCATCACTCAAGGCGACTTCATGGGGGCAATGTCAATTTTCGAGGAGTTCATCAAGACCAATCCCGAAGACCCATCGGGTTACCACGGATGGGCCGAGTCCGCGCTCTTCGAGATCCAGGAGAATGGCAACTTCGATGAGAAGGGGAATGACAGGATAAACGAGGGACAGGTCGCTGCGTACTTCAAGAAGGCCGCAGCATTGGATCAGGAGAGCACCGAGTACCAGGCAGCCTACGCAAACGCGCTGATCGAATTCGATAGGATCCCCATGGCGATCAGGGAGCTCAGGAAGCTGAAGGATCTGGGAGACTCTTCAGATGACTTCGACGTCACCCAGGATCTGTACCAGGCGGCCAAGATGCTCATAGACAACATAGACTTCAAGACAAACTTCGACAGGAGCGAGGGCTTCGCCAAGCAGTTCCTCCCAGTCGCAGTGGAATTCGCTCTTCTGGGAATGGGCTTCGCCTCAGCCGAGGAAGCCCTGGAGTACCTCCAGACCGAGTAGGGGTGTTTCGATTGAGCGACCGGTTCATGGTCGCCCTAGGATATCACGGAAGCTCGTTCCATGGCTCTCAGAGCCAGCCTGACGTAGGGACAGTCGAGGGTTCCCTGATAACCGCGCTGAGGAGGCTGACTTGGTGGTCAGAGGGTTGCTTGGAGATGTCCAGCAGGACGGATGCCGGAGTTAGCGTTAGAATGAATCTAGCGAGGATAGATATGCCATCATCAGTCTCCGCTAGTGCAAGCAACGACTCCATAGTTCGTGCTCTGAACGACCACCTCCCAGTGGGAGCGGTGGTCATATCCGCCAATCGCGCGCCCCTCACTTCCAAGGTGAGATATGCAGAATCCAGGAGTTATCTGTATCGACTGGAGGTCATGGAGGAGTGGCCACCCGAATGCGGTCCCGAGTTAATCTCGGAGGCCTGCTCGTTGATTGAGGGGGAACATGACTTCACAAACCTCTCGAGATCGGTCGAAGGCACCGACCCTGTCCGTACAGTGGACCGGTGCATTCCATGGACTTCTGACGACGGGAGACTGATTGGATTCTCCATACGGGCGAAGTCATTCATATGGAACCAAGTAAGGAGGATAGCATCTGCATTCTCAGGAATAGCATCCGGCAGGGTATCTGTCCCGGATCTTGAGTCTGCCCTCAATTCCCCAGAAGTCAGTGTGGACTTGGGCAGGGCTCCTTCCGAGGGACTCGTTCTTTGGGGAAATATCCCACAAGGACTTCGACTCCCCTTTCTCCAGCGAACTGCCAATTTCCACTACATTCTCTGTCAGGCCTAGCGACCCCCGTGAGTACCGGCGATGGCTTTCTCTGTCAAAATACGAAATTGGCTTGCTCTTGGAGAGGGAGTGGATGTCCAGGCTCAATTGAGCTCGATTTCCACTTCTTCACCATCTGAGCAGGGCAGAGTCTCACGAAGGAACGCCCCGGAAATGACCTCAGCGGTGCTGGTGTGCCTGGTTAGATCGGGAACCAGGATGGCACACTCCTCCCATTCCCCCTCTGCTCTACGAATCCTACCCTTGAATGCCGTTGCTCCCCCAAAGGACTTCCCGTCCCTCTCGAAACCCTCAATCCTGTGGGCTTCAATCGAATCGGCGGGAACCCCCTCCTCCAATCCGGCTAATACCCTCAATTGGAGGAATGCATCCATGCTATCGCTCCCTACGTCCACATTCAAGGTACCCGGCCAAGCACCTACTCCCAGGACTCCCTTGAACTGTGATTGGTAGTGCTTCTGGAACATGAATACGTGAGCTCTCCCTAGCCCACTGCTCACCTTCCCACTGACTCGCATGAACCCGGGCTATACTGGCGACTCATAATATTCCGCTTAGAATTACAAAACAAATGTGGACCCTTGTTCGCCAATTGACCAACCCAGTGCTGCCAACTCCCGATATTCAGCAGAGCCGGAGTCTATTGCTGGATTTGTGTGGTTAAGATGGAAGAAAATCACCTCTGGGTCCCCATCTTCCCTTCTCCCCAGCCTTCCTATTGTATCGGAAATGGGCGGATGTGGGATTTGGGACATGTCTCTGCCCCCCAACTCGTCTGCGCTCCAGAAGGTCCCATCAATAAGTGCGAAATCGACCTCGAGTGATTTCAGCCAATCTCTGATGCTGCGCTGTCCGGCCATATCTAGAGTTCCCGACCAGTCGTCGTGATCGGGGAGGAATAGTAGGGAGGAACTCGGACCGATTATCTTGATGGCATGTGTATCGGAGAACTCGTCTCGGTGAGGTACCGGTATGAACTCGAATTGAAAACCACATTGTCTAGAGGGAGAAAAAGGTTCACTACTCTCCACATTATTTGCTTCGAAGGGAGAAATCAAACCTCTTTTTCGAATGAAATCTACGACGCTCTTGCTTGCAAACAGACTGGTTCCGCTAGATCCCATAACTTCCTTTCCGAATTGCCCCAATCCGTCTATATGCCCTAGATGAGCATGAGTGAGGCTTACAGTATCGGGAACGATGGTGTCGCCTATCCCCAGAGACATGGCGGCTATTCCGAGCTGCTGAGGAAGAGCTCTGGATGCTTCGATGAGGTGGAGGCTTCCATCTGAGCCAATTACCAAGCAGCATGCTGGGTGCAGGGCCTTGGATGGGTCGCTTAGTGCAGCAATGCACCTTTCGCATCCACATCCTGCTTGGGGCACCCCTCCATCCTGGGCGGTCCCGACCAATACTACTCTCACTTCATGCGGTACCACAGGCTGCGATGGAATGCTTCACATCAATTCTCTCTTGGAGAAACCGTCCTCGGATTAATCAAAAACTAGTGTGCCTTCAGAGGACTATGCCAGTCGATATGTCATGGATGAGGGATAGATACTCGGAACTCCGGGACCAGGGGCTGGACTGGAATCCACCCACACTGGAGGCTGCAAGTGAGCCAAGGTGCACAATAGATGGCAGGGAGATGATCATGCTATCGGCAAATAACTACCTCAATCTCACTACTCACCCCAGAGTGGTCGAGGCTGCAGTGGAGGCAACCAGGAAGTATGGTGCGGGGTCCGGATCCGTGAGAGCAATTGCCGGAACAATGGACCTACATCTCGAAGCAGAGAGGACCTGTGCCGAGTTCAAGGAAGTCGAGGCATCACTGATCTACTCAGCGGGGTATACCGCGAACGTCGGCCTCATCCCTACTCTGGTAAGGGGGCCACAAGACGTAATCATCTCAGATGAGCTGAACCACGGGTCAATAATCGATGGGGTTAGGCTGACTAAGGCATCAAGGGCAGTTTATCCGCACAACGACATGGAAGCTCTGGAGAGGGTCCTCAGGGAGAACAAGGACTCGGAAAGGAAGCTGATCATCACCGATGGGGTATTCAGCATGGATGGCGATATCGCCCCTCTCGACGAGATTACCGATCTCGCAGAGGAATTCGGTGCTATGACATTCGTCGACGACTGTCACGGTGAGGGGGTTCTTGGAGAAGGTAGGGGAATAGTATCGCACTTCGGCCTCCAAGGCAGGGTCACCTTCGAGGTAGGGTCCTTCTCCAAGGCCCTCGGAGTACAAGGGGGAATCCTTGCCGGAAGCGATGATGTCAGGACACATGCACTCAATCACAGCAGGTCCTGGCTACTCTCGGGAAGCCAGCCACCGGGCGTCGCAGCCGCTCAGAAGGCTGCAATCGAGGTCCTTATGTCCGAGCCTGAGCATGTGAGGAGGCTTTGGGAGAACACCACATACTTCCGAGACGAACTTGAATCCATGGGTTTCGATACAGGGGTCAGCGAGACTCCCATTGTACCCGTTATGTGCGGAGAGAGCAGGAAGGCCCAGGAACTCTCGTCCCTGATGAGGGATGAGGGAGTTATGGTGGGGGCCATAGTCTTCCCAATGGTTGCACGCGATAAGGCCAGAGTCAGGACTCAGATGTCAGCAGGGCTGAGTCGCGATGAGTTGGACTCAGTTCTCGAATCATTCGGTAGGTGTGGAAGAAAGATCGGCCTTATCTGATAAGTACTCAAAACGTTGACGTTTTCTTGCTGATTTCCGTTTCTATTGGAGAAAGGGCACGGTCGGAGGGATTATGATGGGGTGTCCGTTACCCTCTATGCTGGTGAACACATGAGCGAAGAAGAAACCATTTTCTCTATTTCAGAGGGGCACTTGGATTCAGGCCTGAGGGGGATTCCCGTAGGTACCTGTCAGACCTCATATGTGGACCCAATCGAGGGAGTGCACTACGTCGGATACCCAGTGGGGGACCTTGCAAATCTGGAGGAGGAGGATGTGATATTCCTGCTGATGCATAAGAGGCTACCCGATTCGGATGAATCAGCAGCATTTCGCAAGGAATTGGCACATCGTGGTGAGGAGATGCCCAATGGGGCATTACGAGTACTGGAGCACCTGACTCCGGGCAGTGGTCACCCGATGGACTGGCTTTCCATAGGCATCATGGCCATGGGTGCCGCTGAGACCACGGGAGACGTTCGTGTAGATTCGATGAACCTCATCGCGAGGATGCCTGAACTAATGGCCCGGATATTCCTGCTTAGAGGGGGCCATCCCGAGAAGATTCGTCCCAGGAACACCGAACTCGGACTTGTGGAGAACTTCGTGCACATGCTGGGAGTTGACGGGGAAGAGGCAGAGATGATGAACAGGGTAATGAGGTTCTTTTTCATTCTGCACATGGATCATGGCGGAGGCAACCTCTCGACCTTCTCTGGAAAGGCTGTGGCATCTGGAAGGGCATCAGTTTACGCTTCCCTTGCTAGTGCGATGAACGCACTATCAGGACCTCTCCACGGAAGGGCGAACCAAGCCTGCTTGGAGTTCGTCCAGAGAATTGGGACTTCGGATCCCCAGGAGATTGAGGATTTCGTTAGGTCCGAGCTAGCAGCAAGGAGGCCAATCTACGGGTTCGGCCACGGAGTTCTCAGGGCGGAGGACCCAAGAGCAAGGCTGCTGATAGAGCTCGGATCCGAGGTATGTCCTGATGACGAGTACTACAAGATCGCGAAGGCTCTCAGGGAGGTCGTACCCCCGATTCTAAAGGAGCATCCCAAGATTAGCAATCCATATCCCAACGTGGATCTGGCCAGTGGAAGCCTTCTCCATGCGATAGGGTTCAGGAAGCCAAACTACTACACCACCTTCTTCGGATGGGCCAGGGTAGCAGGGATCTGCGCCCAGATTCTCGATGAGCGCAATGCCAGGGATGGAAGGGGCGTGCCAATTTACAGGCCGAAGTATATCGCTAGAGACCAGCCACACAGAAGGCTAGGCTGACTAAACGCTGTGCCTGGCTCCGGACCCCCTGTGTCCAATAATTCGTGGACTACCCCAAGGTAGACCTCCTTCGGCGAATTCGGACCACCTCTCCGAATTTCCAGGCCATAGCATCCTGCTTCCCTGCTCCTCCAGAATCCCCATCTTCCTGCTGACCTCAATCTCGTCCCACATGGGTAGGGAAGAGGCAGCCTCTGCAATGACGTCTCCCCTCTCATCCGAGCTAGCTCGACCAATCCTTCTTCTCCAATCCTCATCGAGTGGCTGGCTACCTGGCCTAGGCCACCTAGGGGTGCCATCCGGCTTTTCGAACACTGTCGGATCCATATTGTCAGAAACCAGCGACACTCCAGCATTCAGCAATTCATCTTCATGTTTGAGCGGGCAAGGCCAGACGAATGCCCCCATCCCCCTGCGTGCCTCGAAGAATCTCCTTAGGCCACGGCCATGTAGTCCTACGGGCTTTCCAGGATGGACGTATCTCGGCCAGCCCACTAGGTAATCGAGGGCCATTCCGATAGATTCCATCCCCTCGTTGCGAAGACTGCTGGCAACTCCCTTCACAGTAGTCCTAGCAAAATTCGGAATCGCCATGACTCTCTTCAACCTCCAGAACCTTCCCCAAGCCCTGATGTGGGGGACTAACCGAGTAACAGGGATGGACGAGTTAACCGATTTGGCCGCCACTCCAATCTTGGGCGAGAAGCAAGACGCGAACACGGTCCTCTCTGGTAGTTCAAGGGGCTCAAGAGCAGCCTCGAGCCTCCGAATCATCGATCCCAGGTGGCCCACAGTCTCGATTTTGGTAGATGGGTGAGGTAGCTTGAATTCTATATCCACAGTCTTCCCTCCTCTTTGCCAAGAATCCGTGAAATCTCGATTAGCAAGAAGCTCGTCCAATGTAGAAATCCCAACAGAACGGACGTAGTCAGTAGGCAAATTCTCCACGCATCGGTCCAACATACGACCCGGGCCTGGAACGAATTCGTCATGGAAGATGACGAACTCCCCGTCTCCATCCACTCTGAGGTCAAACTCGACCCCATCCGCGAACTCCATCCCGTGCAAGAGCCCCTCAATCGAGTTCTCGTCCGGCCTCTCCCAAACACCCATTACTCTTGCGAGAAACAACCACCCCAAGAATGCAGAGGGCAGCTATTTTCGTAATTCTGACAAACTTTCAGTGTGCGCAGCAACACCGGGTATCCGTAACAACACTGATACTGTGTGCCGCTCCCCTTTGTGTGATTGACATGTCAGAGACAGTAGAGCTAGACCGAGCATCAGACCCGCAAGCAGTAAGAGGATACGCACTTTTCGACTGGGGAAAGTCAGCATTCGAGACGAGTGTGACAGTTGCCATACTTCCTGCATGGTTCGCGTACCTCTTCCTGAAGGCTAACGGCTTGACAACCACTATTGGTTCCATTGAAATGACTGGTGACGCCATATGGTCTTTCTCAGTAACTGCCGCTGCGCTTCTAGTTGCGATAGTGAGCCCGTCTCTGGGAGTAATAGCGGACCGTAGAAGAATCAAGATGTGGTGGTTGAAGAATCTGACATATCTGGGAGCAGGCGCTACATTCATGCTTGCCATGGCGCCCATGTTTGAGAATTCAGAGTGGATCTGGCTAATGGTTTTCTTCGTCTTAGCAAACATCGGCCTGAATGGCGCCGGCGTATTCTACAACGCTCTTCTTCCCCATATGGGCACGGATGACGAGATGGACCGAATCTCGAACCTAGCCTTCGCCTATGGGTACCTTGGAGGGGGTCTTCTGTTGGTCGTACACCTGGCAATGGTCATGACCCTGGAAGGGGACTGGATTATTCCGTTCTGCATGGCCTCATCTGGAATCTGGTGGTACTGCTTTGCCCTATTCACGTTCAAGTGGGTCCCAGAGCCCCCTATAGAGAAGGAAATGGAGTCCCTCGGATTTGGAGACTCAGCTAGATTGGCGATCAGAGAGATCAAGAAGACGCTTGGAGAGGTCGACAAGTTCAGGACTCTTTTCATCTACATGCTAGCCTACTTCTTCTTCATAGACGGAATTAACACGGTTACAGCACTGGGGGGCGTCTTCGGTAGCACTGTTTTGGGAATAACAACCGTTGACCTAATCATCACGATTGTGGCGATTCAGTTCGTGGCATGGCCTAGTGCGATAGGATTCACCAGGCTAGCTGGTAGGGTGGGAACCAAGAACGCCCTCACCGCATCTCTTGTCGGTTGGGTCGTATTGTGCTTCGCAGCATTGTCATTCGCACCACTGGAGTATGCTGAGCATTCTGAATACCAAGTTCAGATCGATGAGGTCGACGGACAGTGGTACTACTCCCCACACGCAAATCTGGCAGGGACGCCCATTGCAGTACAAGAGGGGGGAGAAGAGCAAGAATGGGCGGAATCCATTCTACTCTCATTAGGTATAGTGGAATTAGATGACGATTACAGTGATTCTGACGGAATCTACAAATGGGCCGGTTTTGATGACGATGGCGAGGCGATTGTTATAGAAATCGGGACATTCAGCCCAGACGCAGCATCTGATTTAGCACAGGCATTCGAGGAAACTAGGTTCTCAATCAGCATTTCCAGTTCTGAATCAGTTTGGCAAGCAGTGGGCGTGGATCATCCAACTAGCCTTGGTGACGGGACTCTGGACTTCATTCCCAAGGCCGTCAGAGACATCGTTTGGGAGCCCTTGGGACTAACCGTTGGGTTCCAGTTCCTACTACTGGGATGTGCAATGGGTACACTTCTCGGTGGTTCCCAAGGGTTGGCAAGAAGCATGTTCGGACAGATGGTGCCCGAGACTAGGAGTGCCGAATTCTTCGGCTTCTTCGGCTTCTTCGGCAAGGTCGCTGCACTCCTAGGGCCACTCATCTACGGGATAATGACAGTAATGTTTGATAGCAGAATGGGGATATTCTCTGTCTCCATCATCATCCTGATTGGCACGTTCTTGATGAGATATGTGGACGTAGAGGCAGGAAGGGCCGATGCAGCCGCAGAAGACGCTAGGAACCGAGGATTGGCCTGAGATCATTCAGAACGAATCTCTTCCAGTGCCTCTATCACCGAGGCTTGGGTGATTCTGCCACCTCTTTCCCTTAGAATGGATGCCACCCTGTCGACCTCTTCGCCCTCAGCTCCAGCTGTGACTGCCATGTTCCTGACGTGCAGCTTCATGTGGCCTGCTTGGATTCCCACAGTAGCCAGGGCACGCAGTGCTCCGAGGTTCTGGGCAAGCCCAGATGCCGCCATCACCTTGGCCAGCTCGTCCGCGCTCTCGACCCCTAGAAGTGCGACATTCGCCTGTGCGGCGGGGTGGACCCTTACAGCCCCCCCAACCAGGCCAACTGCCATTGGGAGCTCGATTGACCCAACCAGATTGCCCCCTTCGTCCTTGGACCACTTGGTCAGAGAACCATACCTCCTCTCGTGAGATGCATAGCTGTGCGCACCCGACTCTATCGCCCTCCAGTCCTGGCCACAGGCTAGGGCCACTGAGGAAATTGCATTCATGATGCCCTTGTTGTGTGTTGTCGCCCTGAAGGGGTCCGCCTCAGCGAAGTGGTAAGCCTGAATCACTCCCTCGATTACTTCTGCGCCCTTTACGGCATCATCTCCTCTGTCTGACATCTCCTCGGGAGTGAATACGGCACTGACCCTGGCAAGCCGTAGGACTGCCAGATTGCTGATTATCCTCAGTATCACGGTCCCTCCGGTTATCTCCTCCACCTTTGGGGCGATGGTCTCCGCCATCGTATTGACAGCATTTGCACCCATAGCATCCCTGCAGTCTACATGAATATGCACGATTACCATCGGTCCTGAGCCCGTTTCGATGACTCTGGCATCTAGATCCTTACAACCACCACCGAACTTGACCAGTATCGGATCAACCTCGTTGCAACTAGAAACCAACTCTTCCTTGGCTGAAATGATCGAGTCCCTTGCGCCTTGCGGATCGTCGCACCCCACGACCTGAATCTGCCCGATCATCACTGGATCATCGTTGTCCGACTTGAATCCCCCATTTGCAAGGCACCTCTTCGCCATGTTGCTCGCAGCAGCTACGACACTCGGCTCCTCCAGTACGAATGGTATTGCGTAGTGTGAACCGTCAACAACGAAGTTAGTTGCAACCCCTATTGGTAGGGAGTAAGTCCCTACGACGTTCTCTATCATCCTGTCTGCGGACTCCTCATCCAACTCCCCTGTTCGGGCCCAGGCCTCGACCTGCTCCTCACTCAATTCTGCTATCTCTGCGAGCAGCTCCCTTCTCTCAGAAACTGATAGCTTGTAGAACCCTCCGATGCGACTGTTCTCTATTGGCATAGTACTCAATCGCAGAGACATGGCAACGGGCTTCTAACCTTTTTCGAGTCGATGGCACACCAAAAAAGCGTTAATTTGGCCGTTAACGCTTCGTTAACGCTTCGTTAAACCGTTAACAATGCGTTAATCCAATGTGAATGGAAATTGATTACTGCTGAGAAATTTCATGGTAAAGTTATCCGGATTTACAAATTGACCCGTTAATTCGAACTGTGAGACCCGTAATTATGCGTGAATATTAAGAATCCCAGATGTGCCTGCTCGTCCATGGTAGTAAGGAGGGTTTCATCACTGGACATCCCTACTCTCAGAGGCAACCCCTTCGACTCCAGGCCCATTGAGAGGAATCGTGCGAGCGAGATAGTGGGGCGACAGGAAATTCTGATTCGATGGAAGGAGCACATGCACTCCCAGTCCCCACGGCTAATCCTACTGTCCGGGGAGAGGGGGTCGGGAAGGACTTCACTGATCAATGCCATTTCGTCACAGACCAACGAACGCTTCATCGGTACGTATTGGCATAGTGAGGATCCCCTAAATTGTGCTCTGGACGAACTTGCAATCACATTCTGTGGTTACGAGATTCCCCCAACCATGCACCAAAAGGTGGAGAGGGTGGTGGAGACTCTAGACTCGGGCTCGGGACCCCTTCCCCTCGTAGCCCTCGACTACCCCGCTCATGTCGATGTATCCTCATTCCTGCCATTGATTGTCCCCATTCTTCTTCGTTTCAGGGCACTGGTCATCATCTCTCTTTCCAATTCTCAACTGGCTTCTCTGGACGAAGGAGTAAGGGAGCTTTTCGACGAATACTCCACAATTGCTCCCTTCTCGAATGATCAGATCCAAACTCTCTGCAATAGCAGAATAAGAAAAATGTCCCCCGAGAAGTGGAACATCAATGAGGAACTCCTGGAAGCTATCTCGTCTAGGACCGGGGGAAATGCAAGATCGGTAGTCAGTCTGCTAAGGGACCTAGTGGATGAGAGGAGGAACATGGGCAAGGAGGGGACTCTCGAATCTCTAACTAGTTGGAATCCTCCAGAAATCAACGATGTGGGTGAAAGTCCCGCCGATGAATCAGTCCAAGAGGACATTATCGAGGAACCTGAAAATAGAGAAAAACATGTAGAAGAGCAGAGTAGTAAATCAGTTTTCGACTTCGAGCCTTTGGAGGTCGAAGAGCAAATAGAACAAGATCCAATCGACGAAGAAGATTGGGATGTAGAGCCCGATGACATGTGGGAAGAAGAGGAATCTGCGGATATCGAGGGCCTCGAAGATGTCGAAGAAGATGTCGAAGAAGCCGATCCCCCACAATTAGCTGGCGATCTGGGAAATACATCAGATTGGTCAATGGATGATGGTACTGCGCTTTCCATGGAGGCCGGAACAGAACCTCCTCAGCGAGACTCAACCAGGGGTTTCTTTGGACTTGTTAGTAGATCTAGAATAACTAATGACGAAATGCCAACTGGCCCAGACGACTCCGTTCCTGTACGGGATGCCGATGTAGAGAGCCCACCTCAATCTCCTGAAAGTGTGCAAAAATCCTCAAAAGATCCAGTTATTGATGAATACCGAATGTCTGTGAATACCGACGATTCCCGATTGGAGGAGAAACAAGTATTGTTCTCGGAGGGGGAGCTATGGACGGTCGACTCAGAATTGGAGGATACTCTGCCAGAAATCCAAGAAGATGACGACTTCGAGCCTGAAGAGGATCTCCCAGAAGCGGAGATCGCACCTCAAAATGAAGTGGAAGAGACGGAAATGGAGGTTCAAAGGCCCATTACTCTCCTTGGGCCAAAGTGGGAGTCAGAGAAAACCGTGGACAGTGGCCATCTATCCAGTATGAATGACGCGGAGAGGCTCATAGTTTCCATGGCCTCCTCGAGGGAGATATCCCCCTCCGATGCTGAGATCCAAGCCCGCTTGGAGGTCGGGAGGCCTCGTCTTTCACAGATATACAATTCTCTTCACAAATCCGGAATCCTAGCAGTTAGGAAGCAAGGGAGGAGTCGACTGTTCAAGATTAGCGAGGCTGCGGGAGAGTTGCTAAGGGAGGGGTGAAGATGTCAGAAACCATCACACACGAGAGGATTGAGAGGTACCTCTCACTAACTGCAGAGGCTAGGGAGAAGGCAACACCCATCACCTCAAACAAACTGGATCAAGACAGACTAGAAGACATGCTTCGGATGTGCGATGACTATACTCGAGATGCCAGGCATTTTGCATCCGAGGGGGATTTAGTCAGCTCATTCGGGGCGATAAATTACGCTCATGCATGGCTAGATGCGGCAGTCAGAATCGGCTTTCTCGACGGGCATGGTGATGATAGGCTATTCACACTGCCCTAGGCCTCTACCAATCGCAAAGATGGCCCCGAAGTGACTTCGATAAATGAGCAACCCCTTTCCACCAGCTTTCTCTTCAGGCCCCTGTCAACTGTCAACACGGGCCACCCCATCTCAATCGAAATTTCCACCAGGTTTGTATCGGTATGCCCCTCCTCCGATTTTACGAACTCGGCTCTGGAGTAGAGGAGATCCAGAAGAAGCCCCCCTCTGCTGCCAGCGAGGGAATCCAACTCCCTCCTTACGGAATCCGTGATCTTCAGCTCGGCCTCCCCTATCGTCTCGTTCAGGGATATGTCCAGATTCAGGCCTGCATCGACCAGAGAAACCCAGCCACAGGCATCTACTAGGACGCCTACCATGGAATCAGCCCGAGATAGTCCCATGCCCGATTAGCCGCCATCTGGACCCGACCCTTCTGGAAAGGGTGATCCTGCTTCCCTCCTTGGCACAAATCGGAAGTCTGAGGGCCAGCTTCGCCTTCTTCCCCTTGATGTTGGCCACAGTGCCCACGCTCGTCGCAGTGGCAGAGTTTACCATCAGCATCTCATTGGGCTGCAGAGGCCTGATGCCACCTTCGACATTGTCCCCTGAAACCATCTTCTCCAACAGATCCAGGTCCAGACTCAGCTCCTCCCATATCGGAGGCAACTCCCCCTCTCTGGCCATTACCTGTCCGGAGAGGTCGTCGGCCTTCGTCGCCAGGGGGTCTAGTGGGGTGGAAACCCCGCAAAGGCCACCTGCAAAAGCAGTCTTCAGGTCGCTACCTCCACCCTGGATCCCCTCTATGGTGGTCTTGAGTGGCTCCCATCGGGTCTTCGCTCCCTCCTGGATTCTCCTACCTGGTGCTATTAGGATGCTATCTCCTACGCTGAAGGAACCCTCTACAATGCTCCCACCGATCACGCCACCTCTGATTTCTTTTGGCCTCGAGCCAGGCCTGTTGACGTCGAAGGAACGAGCAACGTACATCAGGCCGCTCTCGTCCTCGGTCCTGTCTGGAGTGGGGATGGTCTTCTCTATCGTCTCGATGAGGATATCAAGATTCACGTCGTGATGCGCAGAGACGGGAATTATCGGGGCATCCTCGGCTATCGTTCCGCTCACGAAGTCCTTGATCTCGTTGTATGACTCTATCGCCCTCTCCTTGCTGACTATGTCTATCTTGTTCTGTACTACGACTATGTTCTCTATCCCTGCTATCTCGAGAGCAGCCAGGTGCTCCTTGGTCTGAGGTTGCGGGCACTTCTCGGTTGCTGCTACCAATAGCAGAGCGCCATCCATAATCGACGCACCTGAAATCATCACTGCCATCAGGGTCTCGTGCCCAGGGGCATCCACGAACGAAACAACCCTCAGGAGGTCGCCCTTGCCCTTGTCACCGTCCGGATGCTTGTCCTTGGCGTAGTGCTCCCCCTCCTTGGTCACGTGGAAAGAGGTATCCGCGTATCCCAGTTTGATGCTGATCCCCCTCTTCCTTTCCTCGGAGTGGGTGTCCGTCCAGGTCCCAGAAAGAGCCTGCGTGAGTGTCGTCTTCCCATGGTCGACGTGGCCAACCATGCCGATATTGACTTCGGGCTGCTTGCTTTTCGATTTAGACAGCTTCAATCACCCCAGTCGTCACTCCTCTTCACCAGAGGACTGTTCGACTGCGGCTTCCTCCCCACCAATGATGGCGGCTAGAGAGCCCTTTCCAGATTCTACTACCTTGAGGTTAATCTGGCGCGTGTCTTGGCTGATTACGTTGCCCCTCAGATTCCTTCTTCTCCTCAGGCCGTCGTACTTGTATCGGTACTCCTTGCTGTTCTTGTTCACGAACTTCTTCCCCTTGTATCCTATTCCGGCTGTGATAAGTACTGACTTGACTCCCGATCCATCCAAGTCTGGCCTCATCGGTCTCCCAGTGATATCGGAGCCACCGGTTATCTCCATTTTGTAGCCATTCAGGACGATATCGCCGTCTCCTACGAACATTCCGTCCACAGAATCGCCTATCTTCTTTCCAAGGAAGTGGTTGTAGTTGGCCCCTGTGATGTCCAGCGCGTAGGATTTGCCGCCAGAGTCGGGATTGGTGTCGTTCACCACTGCCTTGAAGGACTGCTCACCTGCCATTTGGTCACCTTGGACGGCATCCCGACATAAGCCCCCTATAAGAGCGGTTCGGAGTCTTACGGTTCCTCTATCCTTCGATAAGCCCCTTCTCAATCCTATCTCCAATCACGGCAGGTACTGAATTGGGCATCGTGATGTACTGTGTCCTCCCTCTCCCCCTGTTGGAACTAGATGCTCTGCTTACAATCAGTCCCTGCGACTCGAGGTGCTTCAGATATTTCCAGAAAGTCGTGTACCCTCGGGACTCCTCGTTATTTTCCTCGCATACCAGTTCGTACAACTTCCTAGCATCGCCACTGGATATCTCCTCTTCCTTCTTCAATCTCCGACAAATCCCCAGCAGGACCATCCTCTGATGGACGTTCAGCTTGTCAATCTGGCTGGGTTCTACCGATGGTGAGCGTGCCTCGCTAGGCAGCACGTCTTCTTCCAGGACCTTCTCTCTCCCATCCATCTCCGCTCTCCTGATCGAATTATCGAGTAGTTCAATGGCCATTCTAGCATCGCCCCCCGACTCCTCGGCAAAGGCGCCGATCTTTGCTAGCACCTCGTCGCTAATGGAACCAGGTCGACAAGAGGCATCGTAACGTTGCCTAGCTATCCCCTCCAGGTCAATCGCCGCATAGGGGCCAAGTTGCATGCAGTTACTCGCTCCAAGTCTTGATTTAATCGCCTTCTCGAATAGGGAGAAGAGCGTCTCGTCCTGACTGACCATAATCAATGAAAGCGATCCATCGCCCTCTTGGTCCTCGTCTATCCTGAGTAGTTTGTAAATCAGGTCAGAACTATCTCTCCTGACTAGGACGTCAACTTCGTCTAGAATCAGTATGAGGTGTGATTGATGGTGCCTCAGGTTTCTTCTGATGTTCTGAATTACCTCTGCAGAGCTGAAACCACGCTCTGGGTGGCCAGAATCCAGAGATAGGGCGACTTGCTGCAGAACCTGGGAAGAGGACGGGTGATTCCTACAATTGACGTGAGCAACAGAAACCTTTCTTCTCCCTTCCAATTTTGAAGAGACATCTATGCAGAATCTACGAGTCAGAACGGTCTTTCCAGATCCGACGTTTCCTGTTACGACCGCCTTGCAACTAACATTGTGGTTCTCTATACCCAGGAACATCGATGCTAACTCTCGAAGCTCTTCCCCTCTCCCAACCAACTCTGGAGGTGTCCAGTCATATGATAGGGGCTCCTTCGAAACCAGGATTAACCCCTCTCCTATTCTATCGAGGTAGTCTGCCATCGCTCGCTTCTCTATTTCGACGTTCTTAGACATATTCGGCTCGCGACTGTCTCGAGACTCGAGATAGTACTTTCCCCATTTTCTTCGGTGTTTTGATAGGCTTGTCCGCATCAGCATTGACTGAGGCAGTGCCATGGTGCTGAAGCGGATTTTCAAGAAGCCCACCAGAATGGGGCTTTTCGGGGCCACAATTCTAGCTCTGTTCCAGTCAGTAAACGGCTCTGGTTTCTCCGACAACGTTGCACTTAGAACAGGCCTGCAAGAACGCCAGATTTGTCACACTGTCAATTCGGGAGGGGAATTGATCCAGCAATGCACATCGGGAGGGATACCAGCGGGTAAGGAGAAACTAGTTTTCCCCGAGGATCTACAATTCGAAATTTGGGGCAATCTGGAATTAGGCACAATTGACTATGCAATTGTTGCGTTTCTAGCTTATACTCTGGTATCGCTCTGGGTCCACAGACCCATTGAAAACTCTCTCGGGGCCAAGAAGAAGAGGAAATTGGTCGCTCTCAAGTCGATCCTCTGGATTCGCATAGCAGTACTTTCACTTGTTCTGGCCGCATTGTCAACGGCCAACAAGAGGGGGATATTCGCAGAAATATACAACTCGTGGGGTTTTGGAACGGAGACTGAAGGATCATTAGGATGGCATGACGGATCTTTCGGATTTGAGCCATTTGAATGGGGAGTTCTAGATGTCGTGGAGCTCATTGCCCTCTATTCATTCTTCGTTTACGCAATTTCGAGAGGGGTGGAGGTAGATAGGGCGATTCTGAACCCTATCCCGGATAATCGCAACTACATAGAGAAGATTTGGGGAGGAATAAGTGAAGCAGAGAGGGCCCAGAGATCCGATGTCGAGGGAGGAGCCGCCAAGGCCAACGAGTCGTTCACAAATCTAGTAAAGCTACTAGGGGCATCCGCATCCCTGAATGTCGCTGCAGCATCCCTGGACGAGGGCAATGTGAAAGTGGCCTTCAATAAGTGGAAGAATCTGACTCACAGTAAGGGGAAGCAGAACAAGGATTGGAAGGCCCTATCCGAATCTCTAGATCAGGCAGGCAGTTTCCCTGAGGAAGAGTCGGGAGAAGAGGAGTGACTAATCGGCGGGTTAAAGCCAAGATATCAACTGGGGTAATTGGGGGGAGGAAATGGCAGACGAACTCAACAGGGAAGAAGTGTCTGACAGGCTCGTCACCATCTTCTCAGCATCCTTAGAAGGTAGCGAACTGGAGAAGGCAATTGCAAGTGTGGACAAGCGACTCGATAAGTTTGAAGGAAAATGGGCAGGACTGATAAAGTGGGCCGAACAGAAGTACGGACTTCCAGAGGAATCAGGAGGAGAGGAAGAAGTAGAAGAGACTCAGGAGGTAAATGGAGCAGAATCTCAACCAGAGATTCACGAGGAACCGGTCGAGGAGATCAGTGAATCCGCCGAACTTACCAGAGAAGATGCATCAGGAAGGCTCGAGGCAATTTTCCGCTCTAACCTTGAGGGCCAAGAGTTAGAGAAATTAGTTGCAAGCATCGACAAGAGGCTAGACAAGTTCGAGGGGAAGTGGCCGAAACTCATTCTTTGGGCCGAGGAAAAGTACGGCCCCGCCTCAGAGACTCCAGTCCAAGCGGAAACAGAGGCCGTAGAAAGCCCCGAATCTCCGGGAATCGAACAAACTCTGGAATTGATAATCTCCGGGAATTCCCAAGCAGCATTATCAAATCTGAAGAAAATGGTTTCCAATAATCCTACTGATCCAGATGTCTGGAATGCCTTTTCATCCTATTTTTCCTCGATTGGAAAGTCTGGGAGAGCCAATGCCTGCGACGAAAAGGCCCAATCTTTTGCATGACTAGAAAGGTGAGTTTTCCCTCGAAACCGGGAATATTTACTTGGACCACAATTAAATGTGACACTTACTCCCCGAGGACTGGTAGTTTTCATGGCTAAGAAGATCCCACAGGATGTCGCCTTCCGACTCGCCCAAAAGGCGAAGGATGCAGAAAAGAAGGCGAAGGAAGCAGAAAAGAAGGCGAAGGCAGCAGAGAAGAAGATCAAAGAAGCAGAGAAGAAGGCCGAGGAGGCAGAGAAGAAGGCCAAGGAAGCGGAAGAGTCGGCACAGGATCTCGACGACCTAGACGACTTCGACGACCTAGACGACCTAGACGACTTCGACGACCTAGACGACTTCGACGACCTAGACGACTTCGACGATGATTCAGATTCAGCAGATGACACCGATGAGTCAGCAGAAACCACTCAAGATGAGTCTCCCAAAGAGGATGATGATCTTGACGCCCTGATGAAGCAGGCATCTAGTTCTGAGTCTAGTGAGCAAAGGGTGCAGAGGGCGGAAAAACTAGCAAAAGAGGGCGACTTCTCCGGAGCTCTAGAGATTTGGAAGGAACTAACCGCAAGCGATGCAGACAACCCAGAAAACTGGCGAGGACTAGCCTCCGTTCTAGATTCCAGGGATCAGCCAGGAGACGATACCAAGGCACAAACAGCCCGGGACCATGCAGATAGGATAGAGACCCAGGCAATCGCAGAAAAGACCGGAAGAAAGATGGAAGACATCATTGCAGACCTTATGGACGACGGAATTCTGAATTTCAGTGCCGGATCCGATGCAAAGGACTCCGAATGAAATCAGCATCTCTACACGTGAAAAACAATCATAGTCACCATTCACATTAAGAACTCGATACCCTTGGGGTTGTCTAGGTAATACTATGGTAGAGTTAGACGACACACAGAGAATGGGACTTCTTATTGGTGCAGCGGCGATTTTAATCTTCGTTGTTGTAAACATGACAGGCTTGCTTGGTGGTGGCGATGAAAAGCTGTTCATAATCGATCTGATCGGAATCGGTAGCATGGATGCAATGAGGCCGGATACCGGCTTCAGCACTCAAGATATCGTTGGTCTGCTGTTTGCAGCTGCTTTGGGTGCACTGTACTTCTTGTCTGCGGAGGAAGAACTCGACTGGGAGGCACTCCTAGGCGACGACGACGAAGAAGAGTGAAAATTGACTCTCCGTTCGTGAAAAAATAACCCTTTCCCCTTTCACTAAGGGGTATCCTTGTTCAGGGAATTTCGTCGAATTTGTACCCTAATTCCCATTTCTTCTCTCCAAGTGCTACTTCAAGCTCGAATGGCGTGATTAGCGGCTTTGCATACCGAACAGAGTCGTCTATAGCAATCCTAGGACAAGCGGTGTTTACAAAGGCATCAACGGGATAGAAGTCGATTAATTCAGGACCGATATGTTCCAAAGCCAGAAGATAACCCTTTTTTCCATGCTTTTCGATCTTCCTCTTCATCCTGAGTGCAAGATTTCTTCTCATCTGCCCGGGCTTCTCTCCGATTAGGATGCCGAAAGACTCTGCCTCGTCACAGGACATTATCAAACCAAATCTCTGCCTCAGTATTCTCTCAATCCTTTCGAAAGACATTTCTTCTGCTCCACCGGTGTATGGATCCAGCATCGCAAGCGGCTTTCCAGTATGCAGTACTAGTCCTATCGGATGGAAGTCACCACTACCCAGGAAAAGGTAATGCCCTATTTCATCACTATCCCCAGAGTAGTTACAGCCCAGGACTTGACCTGGGAAAGATAGCCTGGCCCCTCCAACAGGAATCTCTACCTCGTAGCCTACTGCTTCCAGTCTTTCTTTGTATTCGAATATCAGGTGGAGATGCTGTATGCTACCTACTAGCCCCAACTTTGTTCCCTTGAGGGGGGATACTCTACCAACAGCGTCAACGAACAACTCCTTGGCTTCTTCCTCGCTCATCTCCCTATCTTCTTCAACCCTGGATAGACGAGACTCTGCTATTCTCCTATGCTGTTCTAGAATCGGAAGAACGGGATCAATTGCAGGATCTCCATCATAAGTCACATTGATGAATTCAGTAGGCATTCCTGAGTCTATGTTCATCTGAGAGTGACCCATATGGGCTACTAGCTCTACGCCCATCCTCTGCATCTTGTCATGTACAAGGTCACAGGCCCCGTAACACGGATCAGCTGCCAATATGATTCTCGCTGAAGTATCCTCTTCTATGGAATCCATCATCTCCAATGCCTGCATTTTTAGCCCCTCTGGAACTTGCAGTGCAACAAGCCGATTGTCATTGGCCTTGATTCTCTCAATCAGGTCGTCCAACTGGAACTCATGTCTATTCATGTCCATTCTATTACCTACTATTCGACAATCTCCACTCTGCCTTCAACGATGTCAATCCTGGCTAGGGTCCGAATTGGCCAATTTGGACGCTCCTTAGCCAACCTCTCTCTCCCTTCTCCCTTCTCGATAGCAATAATCACTCCTTTCAGGATTGCCCCCATTTCCTCCAATGCTTCCAGAAGGGGCTCAAGAGTCCCTCCTGTTGATATGACGTCATCTACTACCAGGACCCTCTCTCCCGGTTTGATATCGTTAATGTAAGCTGTCGAACTTGAGTATCCCGTTGAAACGTCCACTCTAACTTCTCCTTCCATCCCATATGATCTCTTTCTGATCACAACTGTTGGCTTTCCAGTTGATTCCCCTACCGCTGCAAGCAATGGGAGTCCCATTGCCTCGACACTTACTACTATGTCAATCTCCGACCAGTCGACCATATCAACAATCAGATCTCTGGTTGCTCTGAGGACTTCTGCTTCCATACGGGGGATTCCATCAGAGATTGGATGGATGAAGTAGGGGTAATCTCCCTTCCAGATAATTGGGGCTCCCCGGAGAGAGTCTTGTAGTGTTTCAAGGGGGTCTGCTCGGGACATGTCCCGTTGACCTCACACTAGGCCCTTCAAATGCTCGGCACCTTCTACTACATTGATGGTACAGGGTGTTGGGAATTTACATCCCGCCTTCCTCAATGCCTCCTTTGCAGCAATGTAACTCTCAGCCTCGGTTTTGATGGAGATAACTGTCTGTCCCCTTTGAACTCTCGCGGCAGTGCCGACATTCTTACCGAAAGAGAGACGCATCCCCTGAGAGACCCTATCAGCACCTGCACCAGTGGCCTGTTTGTTTTCCCTTAGGATTTGGTGGGGGTATGTATGCATTCTGAGGGCATATCCCATTGGCCCAGCTTCTTCCCTGATTGTCGAGTTCGCTACCTGTCTAGCTGATTCCAGAGCCGAATCCCTGATCTGACAAGCGTTGTCTGCCGTCAACTGAAGAGTGACTGGAAAGCCTCCGGTCTCTGCCCTCTTCCTGTTGCCCATGTGGTAGCGTAGAATTCTATTGTTGGGAACTCCACCTGTGTACTCTCTCCTAGTGAACGACTGCCCCTTGATCTGCCTGTACATCTTTGCGGGTTTGCGTGCCATTCAATCACCTCGATGGCGGGCCACCGACCCCCCGTATTTAACGGTGAGGCAGTAGTAGGGTTCAGGAATCCGCCGATAACCGCTCGTTTTCCCTTTGCACTTCTGTAACTCCGTATACAATCAAAATGAATCCGAGTATCATGGACGCGCCGATTTCCTCGTCTAGAAGCAACCATCCCCCAATAACTCCAAACACTGGAACAAGGAATACATACGAGGATGTGGCAGTAGGCCCGATAACCTCGATTCCCCTAGCGAACAGAACGTATGATAGGACCGTGGAGACTATCCCCAGATATGCGATAGTAACCCACTCTACTTCGCTCGGATATGGAATAGGCGACCCCCAGTTCTCAACGATGACCCACGGAGATAGCAATACCCATCCAGTTACAGAGTACCAGACTACAATCTCAAGCGACGAGTAACCCCTATCCCAGGAAAGCATGATCTTGGTCAGATTGGTGGTAGCCGCCCAGGATAGCGCGGCAAATAGAATCATCAAATCTCCTATTGCCCTATGCTCCAACGGGATTCCTGAGTTCGGACTCCAACCAACAACAACTGCCACGCCAGAAATTCCAATCAATAGTCCAACAGACATTCTTGCTGAAATTTTCTGACCTAGCATAGGCACGGCTAGAAGAATCGTAAAAACTGGATTCATTGGAATGATTAGCGATGCATCACCCGCTGCGGTCCAACTCATTCCATGCATGAACAGAAGTTGGTAAGCCATAGTCCCCAAAAGCCCTAGCCAAATAGAGAAAACCCACGATCTTCCATCTGGTGGGAGAAATCTGAATGACCCCTCTCCTCTGCTTGAAATCGACCACAGAAAGAATACTGAAACTGCGAAGACATATCTTAGCCAAGCAGAAGTCGCAGGACTGAGAGTTGCCGGGGTGTCTTCATTCAGTCCGTAACTCAGAAATCTTCCCGCAGCCCAAGTAGAACCCCAAATCGCAGCGACCAGAACTAGAAGTAAATGGGTCCAGAGGTTCTTCTTCCAATAACTCCCCAACATAATTTCAGATCCTTGGACCATTGGCAATTATCATCTCAAAGAAACCAGGATGGGTGACATCAGATATTTCATATCCAGATAAATCCGCCCCAACTTTCGTCGCTAGAACTCCTGCTGTCATGGCCAATCTGTGGTCCAACTCGCAATCGAAAACTCTCTTCGGGCTGCTTGGCAACTGCCCTCCGGGGATTTTGAGTCCAGTATCAGTTTCATTCGCTTCCATTCCGAATGAGGATAGCAATCCAACAGTGGATGCGATCCTGTCAGACTCCTTCCCCCTGGCATGAGGTACTCCCAAAATTTCACC
Organism: uncultured Candidatus Poseidoniales archaeon; assembly: GCA_902530535.1. GTDB lineage: Archaea > Thermoplasmatota > Poseidoniia > Poseidoniales > Thalassarchaeaceae > UBA36. The sequence continues at coordinate 1,276 of CACAAP010000016.1, read as the reverse complement.
TCCTGTTCCGAGTGCCATTATGGCCGCACATGGTGCGATGATGTCACTGGAATCCCTCAGGTCGATCTCATCTTTCTCTGAGGATAGAGCATCACTAGTCGCTTCGAGAACAGGGCTCCGGAAACTCGTTAGGTCCTGATCCATACTTCTGGTTCCATGAAGAAGGTCGAAAAGAACAGATAATGGAAAAAGGCTAATCTCGGGAGGTATTTCCACTTTATTGGGAGTTTTAACTTCCCAATTAGACAGAACCATCTCTTCCTCGAGTATTCCCGACCAGCCACAATCGTTGCAAATTTCTATTGTTAGATCCCTATACCACTCACTTACTGCATCTCCAAAAAGACTCACTTCAATCTGCTTCTGGAGTCCAGCAGAAGCAAGAATTATGCCAGTTAATGTTTGACTAGAAAGGGACTCATCAATCCTTGTCCTCCCTCCTGATATCGGTCCTGTTATCTCTAAGGGAAGCCTATCTGAGGATACCTTGCACCCAAGATCTTCCAATGACTTTGTTAGTTGCGTGAAGTCCCTCCTCCTTAGGGAGGAATCTCCATCAATAACTACTGGAGAATCGAAGCACGCGACAAGAAATGATAGAATTTTAGCGGTAGTAGCTGAGTTTCCACAGTCTAGATTTACCTTTGGAGGAATCAGAACCCCCTTCCCCCCTCGAATTTTCCATTGTCCAGCCTCCCTCTCTATCGAAGCTCCCATTTCCTCGACACAGTCCGCCATTGAGATGATATCTCGACCAGGAACTCCTCGAAAAATCAGTCTAGTACTGGTACTGCACTGGGATGAGAGTGCTATCCATCTGATCATGTGACTCTTTGAGGGTGGCAAGAACCACTCGACTTCACCCGGGTGATCGATGATGGGGATGCTTAGCACACCACGGCATCGTAGTCATTCAGTTGAATGCTCGTATTGGGCATGTTCCCTAATCCAGTCCCCGAAGTCAGAATCTCCACCCCATGACTTGGCCCTCTCATCGATAATGCTCCTTTGCAGTGTCTCCTCAATGGTCCCATTCATTCTGACCAGATTGTTTCTCTGGAGTATCTTAGGACTAAGTCCTGGAAGGAGGACTGCGAGTGCCCTTGGAACTCTACCGGGATAGACTTCGTTTACATGCCTGACGATATTGGTGGTGCAGGTGTTTGTGATGGTATTGTACCACTCCGGGCTTTCACTCAGTTTATTTGTTCTCATTAGATATGACTCTAGCATCCTCCGCTCGTTTCCCGGGCCTAGGACTACTGCTTCGAATAGG
>CACAAP010000015.1:0-33167 GCA_902530535.1 uncultured Candidatus Poseidoniales archaeon | reverse complement strand
AATCTCCATTGATTGCGAAGATAATGCAGAATCGAATCCACACTTCCTAGATGTAAGCTCAAATTCTAATGGAGACTCAGATCCTGGAATCTTCTGGATAACCTCAAACGTAACCTCAATCAGTTCTCTTAACCTGACTGATGGATCATACAATCTAGCAATTTGGTGCGTAGACTCACTAGGTAATGAAGGAGTTCTAGAGATCTTGAATCTGGTATTTCTGAGCGAATCACCCGGTATATCGATCAGTTTCACAGAGGGAGATAATACTGCATTCTCTGGGGGGTCGAATTTCGTATCTCAAGGTGCGGAGCTTGTTATTGGCTTGACCAGGAATGGACATGAAAGCGTGTCTATTTATGTAACGGTTGAATCGACGGGATACTCGGCTGAATACGAATATGAAAATTCCACTTCCCTTTCTATCTCCAATCTCAGTGATGGCGATTATCAGGTAAATGCAAGTGTATGTGGGTCAGGACTCTGCCACAACGCCAGTTCGAGTGTAATAATAGATACAACCCCCCCTCAACCCCCTCAATTCTGGATTCTTAACGATGGAAGCGTAATCCCAACTAATTTGACAATCTTGGCTGGACAGGGATTATCAATTAGGCCACTGGCTGTCGAAGATTCAGGCTCCCCACTGGATCGCATGTACTGTGAGATTGGGAATGGCTCACTGGGTTCATTCGAATTGGATATTTCTTCGACTAATTGGTGGAATCCATGGACCTGGGATAGTAGCATGCATGATAACGAAGCCAGTCTCAACTGTACAATAATTGACATTGTAAACAACTCCTCTCCAGAATTCTACACGGTTTTCTCATTTGATTTCTCGTTACCCCAGATATATTCGAATCTTGGTTCTGGATACGTACCTTCTGATTGGGATGCTAACATTTCTTGTTCCGACTCAAATGAGGTAGACAATAGAATCCTGATATCGTACTCTGAAGAAGATTCAGAAATCCAACTAGGTAATGAATTCAACGGAACCTATGGCCAACTAATTTCCGATGCAAGCAACGGTGAAACAGTAGTGCTTCAAGTTATGTGCACGGATAATCATGGGAACTCGAACCTATCAACAGTTAGCACCATAGTACTCATAAATAATCTGAATGGGACCCAGTTGGAATTAACAAGTTCATTTATTTCTGGCGGCAATACCTACCTAGGAAATGAGAGTAGTGGGACATTATCCCCCCAATTCCCTATTGGCACAGTTTTACTGAGTGGGACATCTACAAACAACGAAACCTGGTCTACTCAGTTCTCGGCTACAGAAGGGGAAATCTCCATCACCCCGAGGGTCTTCAACGAAATGTTTGACAACTTCTCAAGTTTAATCTCGTTCGTCGAGTTTTCCCATAGCCTGCCAAATAGTCAGATTTCCATTATTTCTAGCATGGGAAACGTAGTTTGGGAAAATAGCAGCCCATCCATTGTTTCGATAGATCAGACATATCTGGCCAATGGCTCCACTACGACAATTTGGATGGAAAGCTCAATCTGTGGATCATTCGAATTGACCTACATCATCGGCCAACAGAGTAACGGGAGCTGGGGATCCATAAATATAGAAAATTCAAGTTTTAGCATAACGATGCATGAGGGGAACCTTTCCTCCGAGCTAATGCAAGTTACAACAACAGACTGCTTGGGGAATTTCAATTTGGAAATTGTTGAGTTCACTCGCGATATAACACCTCCGAGCTTCGAGCTTTCTGGGGACGTCTCAATGAGGATATCTGAGATATCTGAAATCTTAATCACTGCTAATGACGATTCGGGCTTGGAATCCAGGACAATTTCATTTAGTTACGGCAACAGCACGCAACAGGTATGCCTGAACCTTACCTCGGAGTGTTACGTAACAATAGGTGAAATATTCACACTACAACATAACACTACAGTGATCATGGATTTCGATCTTGTTTCCATCTCGGGGCAGACTCTGTCGGAGACGCGGACTTTTCTTGTTGACATGGAGGTTGGAAATTGGTGGATAGACTATGACAACTCGAGCGATCTTTTCGGTGCGCATGTGTCTAGGCATACCGATATAGAATTCCGTTTTGAGGAGCGGATGACAAACTTCTGTGTTAATCACTCACTCCAAGATGTTGCCCAGGGATGCTGGAGCGATTCACTACAAGTAACATGGATACTGGGCGGTAATGGTTCACAGAATCTGCTAGTAGTACAAATCACTCTTTCTGACGAGGTAGGGAACACTATGTCAGAATTCCTGAATTTCAACTATTCCAATGAGATCCCGGAGATAGTTTCTACCAGTTACATGATACCCCAGCCTGGCTGGGTAGAGTTTGCAATAGATCACCCAATTCCAGTAAATTTGTCTATTCTGGAAGGAAATAATTCTCAAAACAGCGAAAATGGCTCGGCTTACTTTGGTACGGAAGGGATCTACCTTGAGGACATCATATTCACAGATAGGACCGGAAATATCCTAATCGCCAGTAACTTGAGCGTGATTGTAGATTCGACGTCCCCTGAAATAGAGTTCGAACTATCAGATACGCCTTTTGTGGGTAGAAATACCTGGATAAACGTCACGGCGTCTGATCCTGAGTCATCTATCTCAAGTTTAGCGATATCCCTAGTGAGTCCCTCCGGAAGCTGTGGTGCATCATACGAAATTACCGAGGAAGAGGAAGCTACAAAATCGATCCAAATGAGTCAAATTATCGATCAGAGCTGGTGCGGGATCTCCTCGGATTCTAACTATTCCCTGTCCGTGTTCGCTTACTCTACAAACGGGGCGGGTATAGAATCGCAGACTTCCGAAGCGGGACTGGATTTCGTAGGAATGATAAATTTGGATTCGATGACCATCGAATCTTCAGTGACAATAGCCATTGATGATCTGAACTTGTTTGTGTCAAATTTCTCATCTATCTGGTGCGGTGCTGATCATCTGGTCCCGATGGAAGTAACCGCTTCGGTGATTTTTGGCAATTATACCTCTCAAGGAGTTAACCTAATCCAATGGGAGTCCGGAGATGGCGCAATAAACTGCGAAGTATCGGATATTCTTGGGAACAGCGCTCAGAAATGGTTCAATCTGACATTCGTCCCTAATGATTTGGAAATCTCAAGCTGGATTATCAACGGACAAGGGAACTTCACCAGACATGGAATGGAGAACTTCGAGGTGAATGCTTCGTCAAGTTTCCAACTGACCAAATTAGAGGTTTTCTCCGGTAACGCCCCAATACTCGAGACTGACGTAGGCACATTGGCGGTAAACCTATCCAACGAGGGTTTTGCCACAGGTGGGGAGCATTCCATACTAATCACGGCTAGAAACGCCTTGGGCTATCATCTAGATCATACATTCGAGTTGGTGTTGGACAATAGCGTCCCATCCTTCGAGATTTTAGAGGGGGATCAATACATCCTGGATCAGAGTCAGGACATATTGCATAGTGCCTCGGGAGTTGTAACTTACACTCTTTCGACTTCGGACTCCCAGTGTACCAGCCCTCCTTCGATTGGTGCTGAGAATGCAACGCAAATCACTCAGAATGGATCCCAATTCTTCATAACTATGCCGTCGACTTCCAGCCGTCTAGCGATCGTAGTGACCGACTGCGTCGGATGGGAAGATTCCGGAGAGTTCCAGATAGATAGGCACCACATCCCCTCCCCTGTTCTAAACATTTCAAATTCTACATTTCTAGATGGGGCGAACATAGTCATTCCAAGCATCTCCGAATTGACAGTGATTCAGATTTACCCATCACTACTAGGGCTAGAGCTTGTTTGCAGTTTGGGTTCCGGTTCGGTAAATTGCTCTCTCAACGGTTCGAACATGTGGATCGGCTCGATACAAATGCAGACTGAATATGATACACTTACTCTAATGTTCAGCGACCAAATAGGAAACTCTCTGGAGGAGTCATTTGTCCTAGAGCTTGATGATTCCCCTCCTGAATGCAACTTCCCCGAATCCATAGAAATAGGACTCTCGAACTATGTGACCGATTCCTCGCACGTCGAGATGGTCTGCTCCGACAGCCAGACGAATCCCATATTGGTGGAATGGGAAGGAGAAAGCGGGATTCATTATTCCATAGATGGTTCGGGAGGGGAAATAAGATCCTTCATCGACTTGACCGGAAGTGAAAATTGGACTTTTACAGCTCTCGACGTCGCTGGCAACCAATGGACGGAGGAATTCTCATTTATCCAGGACCAAAACCCTCCAGAAGTTAGTTGTAAGCCATCCAGATTGGATCACTACCCAGAAAAGATTCACTCCCCTGGAAATGAGAGCATCCAATGCTCGATATCGGATCAGATACCAATTTCCTTCAACTACAGCTTTATCAGATTGGGAGAGGTAGTGGGACAAGGGTCAGGTGAAACCAAGACCATTCTCGCCCAGATTCCCGATTCCTCCCATGGAGATGAGTTCCTTCTTTCCATCTCTCTAGCAGATATCCTGGGAAACCAAAACTCGGTGACATTCGAGGTTTCAATTGATAGCATTCGCCCAGAGGTGAATCTAACCTCCTTTTCAGAGTCGAACACCATTTTGCCAAATGATGTTGCGGATCTGATGGGGCATATTGAGATCCTAACGTCAGATGAAAATCTGGACTCGGTAGAGGCTACTCTAAATTGTGATGACTCTGAAGCAACGTTATTGTCTGATTTTTCTACAAACACTCTAAACGTTTCAGAATACGTAGTAAGTGATTGCGAGGTCCTATCCATCTCAGTAAAGGCAGTGGACATGGCTGGAAATTCTCGACTCTTTAACTGGGACTTCACCCTCGACAGAAACCCTCCGGAGGTAGAGATTGGGAGCTCTTGCTACTACCAAAATCAGGCAAACTTCCACGTCTCTTCAGCGGATTGCTATCTCTTCGTAAATATTATTGATGATTCCGGGTATAACTCAAGCACATGGGCAAGAGTAGGAAATTACACTTTAGAGAATGAGGCTGATTCGTTCGATATTCTGCTCTCTGACTATCTGGAGATGAATGTAAACACCTCAGTAAGAATTCAGATTGTTGATCGGACAGGGAAGGAGACTGTAATTGAGAAGATCTTCAGAATTAGTGACTCCGCATCTCTGGGTATCCGAACCGGTTATTGCGACCAGACAGAAGGAGTATACTGTGAAACCGACAGAGTGACCATTAATTCAGGAGAACACACCATATCGATAGATAACCGAGAGTGGTACAACTGGGTTCCTATGGCATATATTACCGGTTCTTGCAAATCCCCGGGGCAATGTCAGTTTGAAAACTACCAATCACCGCTGATAATCAATTCCTCCACCTTTGAGGAGGGTCTGCACATCATTGACGTGGTTTCTATCGACTCGCTAGGAAGGTCGTCCTCTCTGACCATCGAGGTCTGGATTGACCGCCTCCCCCCCGAACTAGTCTCTCTGGATTCGTCCAATCTGGAACAATACAACTCCAATTCTGGAGGAGACGGGGGGGCGCCACTCCCTGCATGCAGCAATCCAGAGATCTGTATTTTCGAGTTCACGATCATAGAGGACTCGGATTTCCAGCTGTCCGGAGATTTCGTTAACGAACCAGAATTAGAAGATCTAGGGCTTGGAAAATGGAAAGTCTCCGTACCCCTAACCCCTGAGAACATTCGTCCGAATTCAGGTGGCTCAATGAATGTCACAATCCATAGCCAGTCTGGTCACGAGTACGCTGTTGGGGCTCCCTACGAATGGGTAGAGGTTGGAGGACTAGTTATCCGGACCTCAGTCTCAGAATGCCTGGATGGCCTCAATTTCATCGGAACTTGGGGTGCAGAGGACATAGTTTGCCTGTATGATCACGACGAGCTTGAGAGTGGGATGATCCAACTCGACTTCGCAATTCAAGCCAACTTCAAAATTGGATACGTCCTGGACTTTGCGCAGAATTTCTCAAGCCTTATTCCAGATTCAGGAATCTCGAATCAGAGATATACGGGAGATGAGGATTCATGGGAGATTCCGATTTTGGAAGAGCGACCCCCTAACTCTTGGATGAACTACTCAATAGGGTACCATTTGGAGACTAGCACTGAGCCAACTAGTGTGGTAATACACTTAGTCAGAACCGATGCTGCAAGGCCGATATTTATGATTCCAGCAGATGGTCATGATAATGAAAACGTCATCAGAGAAACCGGCACCATTGACATCGAGCTTCTAGTTGAGGTTGACGGGAACCTTCCGGAGATTTCAGGCCTATCTTTCCGAACCATGTCGCTGCTGGAAGCACTGAAGGAAGACCTAGGGGCAGCAGCATGCGAATGGGAGTTGATGATAGTTTCAACGGTAACTAAATCCCAAAGAGAAATTAGTTTTGTTTCTCCCTGTGATGGGGCTATGACAATCGAGGGAGAGGCCATCAGGATGGTTCTGCCCAGAGACGCATTGGCCGACCTGAATGTTTCAGGACACGATGCCCTGCCACTATTCATGATCAGCAGTGCGGAGTTGAGGATTTCATTCGTCCATTCACAGACCGAGCAAGTCTACTCCATTAACATGGAAATTAATGCGACTTTCGTCGATCATCCGTCCTCCCCGATTAATCTACCAGTTGGTATCTCGTGCGAATCGGCCACATTTGATGGCGATAAGTGGCTTGAGTCGTCTATAGATTGGGAAATTCTTGAAGAGTGCCTTTCATCCTCCAATTCAGAAGATCGCCTGACTCATTTAGGATTCCGTTTGAAGTGGAAGGAGCCCCTGAATCCTAAGCTTGAAGAGTCGGTGACCATAATCTGCCCGATAGAAGAGTTGCCCGATAGCTTTCAGAGCTGGTGGATGGCGAGTGGAAACGAGAGATGCAGGGTAATTGGGGAGATACCCGATGAGAATCAGGAGTTTGTCAGTGCCAACCTAGAGGCCATTGGCTGTACTCTTAGGTGCAGCTTATCTGATTTTTCTGCAGATAAATTGCAAATTTTCCAAGCGGATGACCTCATATTAGAGTTGAATGGAGGGAGATTCGCAGACCCTGAACTTGATGAGAATTGGGTCACACAAGCAAATGTCATCGTAGCGTTAATGGTAATAGCGTATCTTATTCAGCGAATGGTGACTATCGTTAGGGGGAGTCTGAACTGGGGGGGGAAATCTGCATCAAAGAGCAATCCGATTACAGATGAAGGAGCGTCGAGCTCAATGAGCCATCTCAGGATGGCGGAATTTGGAATGCCCGACGTCCCCCCTCCAGACATGCCCTCGCCGGAGCTAGAAGGTAGTTCGGAAGAAGGAAGGGAATAGAAGAAAAATCGTAACGACAGCTTTTCTAAAAAATATTTCTGTGTCGGCAAGTTACATATATCCCACCACTACTTAGTGAGTCATGGAAATTGAATCACACATGCTACTACTATATGTCACCGTGGCCTTTGTCACCGGTGTCGTGCTTTCTAGGTTGATTAATTCTTACCTGGAAAGTAGCCCTGAGATAATGACTAGAAGCACACTGAAGCGTTATGGACTTCCAGTGGACGATAGGAGATATTCGCATATCTTCAATCAGGATAAGGAAAAGAGGATTGCGGCTGCAAAAGAGCTTCTCGGTGAACTGCAACCCAGAAAGAAGGAAGACGAAAAGAAGATCCAAGGGGCGATGGATAGGATGAACGACGTCCAATTGGATATGAACGTGGAGCAAGAAAGAATCCGAGAAATGGAAACGATTGGAGAGGAGCGGGCATTCATGAAAACCCACTTGACCCCGTTCCTAGCAGACCTAAGGATGGAAGGGGAACGACTGGGAGCGGCGCTTTCCAGTAAAACCAAGATTAGCAATCAGATTCTTTTCATAGAACAGGTAGAACAGGGCCACGAGAGGAAGATCGTATTCGAAATATTAGCTGGAACCCCCTTCAAGAATGTAAACGAAGAGATGCTGGTGGATCAGGCAATTACGGCCTTCAGAGAGTCACTTGATCTGGATCCTACTGAAGCAAAGGCTGCACACAAAATGTGGATAGAGACCAAGAGATGATTGCATTGAATATTCTCAACGATGAGAATCTCATAGCTATCGACGAACTAGTGAAGACGTGCTTAGCAGAGTTGGAGGAAATACTGGAGCGGAGATAGGAAAGGAATTTATCTTGATAGTTGCGCGAGAATTCTTCGATATCCTAGGGCAGAATGCCCGATTGAACAGGATGACTTCGGCAATGATCAACTTAATCGATAAAAGGCATAGAAAGATAGAAGATAGAGTCGAGGAAAAAGGAGTGAGATATGGCCATTCTGCGATATTAGAATATATCCAAGAGAGAGTGATAATGGAGGCTAGTGTCAGGATGCATGATGAGGGATTGCGGCACATAAGATTCTCCAGAGAAGAGTGCCCGAAGACATATGACCTAATCGTGTCAGGCAAAATTACACTAGACCTCGAGGGAAAATGAGGGTTCACTTTGGGCCCATCTGAAAAAGAAGGCTCTCGAAGCTCTGAACTAGCAGTAGCCAGATCATTAGCAGGAGATCTGACCACTACTTTCACCATCCCCGCATTAATCATTCAAGTCTCGATGGTAGTAGCACTCTCTTCGAAAGCAATCTCATCGGAAATTGGTGAAAATCTACAGTTTTCCTCATTAGTTCCTGCCCTACTGCCGATTTTAGTATGGATAACCTGTGTAAGAATTAGGAGGAACAACAACCTCAGGTACCTGATTTCATTAATGTCCCAATTTTCCATTATCCTAACAATAGTGGGATTGATCTTACTTGGAATATTCTACGTGGGAGATGAAGGTGCCCTTTTCCTCCCTTCCTTCGCAATACTAATCATTTCCACATCGATGATGATTATGTCAGTATCAGAGAATATGGATGACTCGGGATTTGAGTGGGAAGGATTGGTGAGCACACTGATGGGAGGGGCAGACTCCGGAGTGATGGCAGTAGTTCCAATGGTGGGGAAAGATAAAAATGAATCCAGTATCCTATTCAAGGGAGTCTCGAAAATAAAAAGAAGCAACGTGATAGTCAAGGGGAAATCCGAATACTCCCCCCTAGAGTACAGGACAAGGAACTTAGGATATCTTTTGAGAGGCATCAGGGGCAGCAGAAATATAGATTGGAATCCGGCCACTGCCGCGGGTTTGTACGAGCAGGCTTCTGGCGGTTTCAGCATCGGGGCAGCCAAGAAAGTAGAGAGCCAGTCCCTGGCGACTCTGATGCTGGCATATCTATCCGAAGCTGGTCGTTGGGAAGTATGCGGGCTCCCAATATTGTCCTCCGGAGAAGCGAACGCGAAAATCGAGGACCCGGAGGAGGGGGAGCCCCCGATCATCGTCAGATACAGATGGACTGAGGAGGAGGTGCAAGAGACTTCTAGAATGATACTAAAATCTATTTCAGAGCGCGAAGTTAACCGTGAGACACTTATATCGAACGTAAGTAGAACTCTTGGAATATCAAAAAATTCACGCTCTCTACTGGACCTGGACGGTGACGGCGATGTGGACTTGGATGATCTGATTTATTTTCTCGATCAGAACAAAGACGGGAAGGTAAACCTGTTGGACGTATTCTACGCATTGGGCTTTGGAGGTACCAGGCAGGACGACCGGTTGGCCTTACAAGAGGCAGCCGGACTAGTCCTGATAGGTAGCGGCCAGTCCTCAACCATCAACAAACACCTTTGTCTGGCGTACCTAGTTTGCCTTTCATCAATTCACAAGGCCAAAAGAGAAGGTGTTTCATTGACAACATGGAGAGAGATTTGCTCATTCTTCCCACTAGTAGCAAAGGCAATCAGCGATAAGGTAGAAAAATCTACGGAAGATCAACTGGGGCAAGAAAAAATCGAAGAGAATTTCGGAGACCTGGGGATTCAAGGAGAAGACGGCCATACCCCCGCTGGTTTGTGGAAAATCCAACCCAAAATTATCGAGAATTACCAGATGATGGTCAGGCAAGCCGGGGCAGGAAAACCCAGACCGGTGGAGCAGTTTACCCAGAAGTATGATGCGCTTCTAGGCAAACTAACAGCTAAAACAAGGCGTTCTGCTGTAGGCAAATTCTTCGACGAATGCCTAACCCTAACCACAAGCCTAATGGTGAACAGGATAGACACTGAGCCATATGGGATTGAGAACAGAGATTTGCTTGAGAAAAGGAAGGGGACCGTGATTGCCTCTTCCCTTATTTTGGAAGTGCTGAGTGATTATCTGGTTTACTTCGAAAAATCGGGGGTGCGGCCATGAGTATCCTAGAGTGTAATATCGATGATTTTGGTGGATTGGTATCGGAGTTATTTAGGGCAAAGCTAAGAGCATCCTTCAATTCTAAGAATTCCAAGCCATACACATCTAGACACTCCTATTTCAGAAACCTGGAGAAAAGGTCTATTGTCGCTGAAATGTTAAGAGAGAATAGGGAAGTCGCCAATGACCCTGATCTGGATATTCCAGAAGGTAGAGATTTCAAATTCGACAGACGTGAGCTGATAAGGAAACTCACGCCCTGGCATTCTTCTGATTTTTCACTCGAGTTCTCCCCCATTAGTGACGAGAGGTTTGGATGCACCAACAATTCCCTATTGGAAAAAGAAGGAAAGAAGACTTTCTATGACCTGAAGAAGATCGTCTCGGATTCACATACTATCGGACCAAAAGCATCTTCGTGTAGATCCTGTGTTGAAGATAGACATCAAGAAAGTCTGAGAGTGGGGAATAAAGTCCGCACTATAACCCAATTCGTACCCGTAGATTGTGCTCTGAAACCTATGATCAAGACCCAGGGTTTGGGGATAAAAATGGAAGTTAGCGTGAATCCAAAAATTAGCAGAGGTGAGACCAGGATTTCCATAGATGATCTGAGATTAGGCGAAGGCGTGTTGAGCGAGTTCAGCCATCCCGAGATTGACATTAACAAAATCATAGAAGTTTTCGAACTGTCCGAAACACAGTTCAATAGTCAGAAAATCACGATAAACTACGAGAAGATGGGGTCTTCTGGAATGTTCGAGGTCGCACAGATTTGGAAGGAAAGGGGATATCGGGAGAACCTATTTTTCGGATTCATGGATCAATCCAAATCTAATTCGGGAGAGGGGAGAGAGAGGCTGGCGATCAGTCCGGATCTACTGGCTGAGTCATTGGTGAAAGTATTGACTGAGATTAGAAAGTACTGGAATCCAGCTCTTTATACTGGGCCCGAGCTTTTCCTGCAGAGGGATCTTATGCCAAGAATCGAAGATAATCTGGGCAAGGAGAAGAAGGGGTCTTGGGATGTCCAATACCTAAAAATGGGTGAAGAAACAAAGGATATTCTTGAAGCTGGCTTGAGTGAGAATATGAGGACCCCAATCTTGTTGGACGATAAGGGAGTAGGCAAGATTTCTATTCATCTTGATAACACTGAACTCTGGATGTGATCTCATGGATTTAGGAAGAACCGGTTTTTATCTTTCGTCGGGTCTTTGCCTTCTAATCGTGTCTAATAGTCTAGTTCACCTTAACTTAGAGGCAAGAAGCATTTTTCTCATAAGAGGCATGGGTATGCTCCTCTTCTTCGTCTATGTAATGTATCACTCCCCTACTATTTTCAAACCATTCAGCACTGAAGGGGAGGGGGTGCTACCTTTCATCTGGGGGATAGTGGGGATTGCTGGGGGGATCGTCATTGCAAGGGCTGCTCTAGTACTAGAATTCCGAGGAGGAGGGAGTGCTGAAGATTTAATTTCCCTGACCTTCTTTTACTTTGTTTCAACCATTCTATTGGCCCAGCCAATTGCTAGAATACTGAAGAAGGGTAGAAGAATAAGCAGTAGAGACAGGCTCGAAAAGGGAGTTTGGGATTTCGACTACTACGATAAGTGGTTGAAGGATGACGATGATCGTATCATAGACGATAGGGGGGAAATAATAGCCAAGAGGCTGCGAGATAACGTGCTTTACATTATTGATTCTGACAAAGAAATTGGTTCGTCTGGAAATAAAAAAACATACGACAGAGGAGAGTGGTTACGGCTGGAAATAGCAAAGTTTTCAATGAGAAACAGGGAACATCTGCCCAGAAGACTGATCGGCAAAGATAATACTGACAAATTTAGTGTGACTGCACTTAGAGATTACATCACTAGAGAGGTGGAAGTGGAGTTTGAAAATAGACTATTGATTAACGTCGCCGACGGTGCCGAAGCGTTCAGAGGGGCCAGAGAGGGCAATGCACATTTGGCCAGGAATCTAATCTCTCAAGTAGGACTTCATGATGACTTTAGAGATCAGAGGATTGGGTCGGAAAATGGCGAAGAAATACTGAAGAGGCAGATGGCGATTTTCCTACATGTATTCAGTGAAGTTTTCGGAAGCAAAGTTGGACGCGGGGATACGAAAAGATCGATGGGTGTGGATGAAGCAAAGATGATGGTCAGGGGGCTGATTAAGCATCTAATTGAGAAAAACGGAGAAATTACAGATGAATCTGAGGGGATTTGGGAGAAATACCCCAGAGTACTATGGGCGAGTAGTCCCATTATTGGAGAAGAGACGTCCAAAGATATCAATGATTTATTGGAGAAGATGCCACTACTGGATCTGGGCATAAGCAGACTGGACCATAGCATAGATTCAGACGGATCCATGGAAGATGATGGGCTCTTGTCATCATTCGTCTCTGGATGCTTAGATTTCTTCCAAGAAGGCAAGAGTAACCAGGAGGTTTGATTGGTTGAGTTATCTGAAATTCATAGGTTCCGGAGGAACTGAAGAAACTAGGCCTGAAGGAAAGAAGGTTCCCCTATCTGAACACGTAGAAGAGCTAGAGGCAGCACTTGGATTATCGATACAGGTCAGAAAAAATAGTTTAATCCAAGCAATTGGAGAAAAGCATCCCACTGGTCCAGAACATCCTAGGACAGAGTGCCTTTTCGATAGCGAATTAGAAGTAAACAAAGAACAGTGTAAATGGTGCAGATCAAACAGGAAATGCTCCATCATGGAAGGAAATGAATTCACTGGCAGAATTGAGATAGAGATGATTGGTGTCGAGGATAGTGACGAGGGTTTATTGAGAAGAATACTCGAAGACCATTTGTTCAACTACGGAATTGATTCCGAATGGGAAGAAGAGTGGGCATCAGAGAATTTGTCCAGCTTCCTATTCAATCGTAGAAGTCCTTTCGTTTTCTCCGAATCTAACGAATTCAAGAAGAAGATGATTTGTCAACCGCTTAATTATACCCGAGTAATACAACCAATCTCAGAAGAAATAGCACTCAAACAACCGAAATTCTCATTCTCCCCGAAATTAGCTTACAGTCCAACATTGCGGAGAAATCTGACAATCTTCGAGTTGCAAATATTGAATTCCCTTTGGCGTGAAAGGAGGGTTGGCGTGGAAAATGGACAGGACATCCCTACTTGTAGGGACTTCTTAGTAGAGGTAATGGAGGAAGGGGCTTCCAGTTTCAGGATAAAAAGGGAAATAGAAAGGAGAATCAGAGAAGAGTCAGACTCCCAGGATCATATCGGTTTGCTCATGAGAAGAGGGGGCGAGATGATTATGTCAGTTTGGGATGACTGGGAAGAAGGAGTAGAAGTTGATTTCTTCGAAGGATGGGGAGGATTGGATCATGAAAACCCACTAGATAGAGTAAAACAAGAGTCTGTACGATTTTTGGAGGATTTATGCCAATCAATGATCGATTCGGAAGGAAAGCTCGATGAAAACATCAGTGAGGTGAAATTCGTAGAGTCGCGATCGAATGGGGTCATCTTCCAAGGTGAAAGGAATGTGAGTCCCAATTCGAAGCATATCGGATCAAGGATTGTGAGGGAAATATACCTAGAAGGGCTTTCTAAAAACTATATCCTCTTGGACGGAGAAGACTACCATACTTCTGCAGGCATGGCATTTCCAAATGTTCATTCGACACGAAGTCCAAATGCTAATTTCGCAGGACGAGAGCGTAATTTGCCATTACCCGGTTCACCATCAAATATTGAAATCCTGAAAATTCTTAATTCGGAGAATAGCAAGAGAAGAGAGGATGTGACGATTTTCGATTCAAAAGAAATTCTGAATGCTGCCAAAGAGGGCGAAAAGGGATATTTGCTATTCGACGTTTTTGAATTTCGATCGGCGGGGCACTTCCATGATTTGATCAGAGAGCAACAGCTATCCAGCGACTACAAGGATCTAATCAGATTCTTCAACTACCTACGAAGCATCGGTGAAAGAGGAGTAAAAAGTAAAAACAAGCGGATAAAGAAGGATGCAGAAGAATTTCTTGAGAAGGTGAAGCCTGAACTCCTAGCTTGGGAGCCAGATCCCTTGAAAATAATTGAGTCGATTACACGAGAAGAAGGTGGGAAATTCAGAGTTTTTGTTAGTTTGGATAGAAAAGAAGAACCCCAGTCACCATTCATAAAAGAAACAGTGAGATTCGTCGACCATTCTGGGGAGGAGGAGAATGTAATCGAGTTCACGAGAGAGAGGGAAAAGACAGATTCGGAATTCCGAATCTTTACTTCGAATGTCGGAGGCAGTAAGAGCAGAAGTAGGTTCAAGATTTCCAGTGACCCAAAGAAGTTTCGTTGGCCGAGGAGTATCAGAATTTACCTTCAAAATTGCCTGTCTATGGGATCTTCCAGGAAGATCCAAGAGACACCAATTATAGGGGCTTTATACCTCTCTGCAGCTGTTAGGAATAAGGCATATGAATCCTCAATAGCAGCTAGAGAGGTGGTAAAATTGCTAAGAGAAAGAGCCCATTTTTCCACCCTATTCGTTGCAATGGAACACGAAAAAGAAGATTACAGTCGAATGAAGGATTTGGGAAGAATACGCATTCAAACCGAGGGACAATCGGAGGAATATATGATTTTCTGGAACTCTTGCCGTTCCCCTATCGAGTCCAGGAATAGAATGTTCATAGAAGTACATTGAATGAAGAAAAGTGAAAAAAAGCAAATCGCTCCTTTTACATATGTAACCAGTATGGGAAACCATGGCATCTAGAGATGGGGGAGGGGACTCAATCTCCTCCCAGTTAAGGAGAGACTGGGTAAAGGTAAGAGTCCCAAAGAAAGGATACAGAGATTTTGCTTCCAGAATCAGCAATTGGGGACTTTCTCCTGATTCAAAGCTCTTCCCAGGAGGGATTCGAGGTAGAGGTCAACAGAAGTCGTTCAAGATGCTTCTCTCAGAAATAGAAGAGGAGGGAGGTCCTGAACTAGCCGAATTGGTTGGAAAGTTGAGGGACTTTGCCATGCCTCGAACATTACCTCTGAGCGGACAAAAGATAGTGCTCCAAGACGTCGAAAGAGATTCACGCCAGTGGTACATCAAAGGAAAGTCATTTGGCGACAATTCCGACAAGGACTTCCCCGAAATCAGAGATTTCTTTTCTGGACTAGAGAGGCAATTACGAGTACACAGAAACGCAGGAGAGGATCAAGAAGTCCATTGGATGGAGTTGCTAGTCTACCTCCAAGCATTTTCTCTAATTCACAAAATGAGCGCGAGAATCGGAACCGATTTGCTCCTAACCGACCTCACTAGCAGGAAGCATCTCAGTGGGATGATTGACAGACATTTCCTCGGGTGCATCCTGTCACTGGAGACTCTTCATGCAGGACCTGTGCTGGAAGCCCTATTGCCACAAATAGAGAGAATTGAGCTCGTTGCTGAAGAGTTCGCTCGAATCTCCGGAAGTATTTTCGATGACAAGGTGGCTATTCGCAGTCAATCTGAGGAAATACAAAAAGCCTGTAGGAGATTAATCGATAGTATTGAGAAGGACTTTACAGCGATACAGCAATCATCGCACAGAAATCCAATTCCCGCAGAATCATGCATGGAAATTGTCAAAGCGATATCTAAGCTCGAGAGTGTCTCAAGAAACAATATAGGGCAACTGATTCTGAAGGGGCCACTAACGAGAAATCTCATGATCTTCAAGGTTCTCGGAGCAAGACCTAATGGAATTGATTTGGATTATGATGGGGCCGTGAGCATTATCTACGAACGCACATCAGAATTCGCACATAATGCAACAACACTGTATAATCATTATTCCCCATCGCCGGAAGATGTGGAATACTCTACTGCGATTGAAGCAGACAGAATCCCGGTCCTCCCTCTTGAAATTACGATTCGCGAGGATATGCTGGCCAGTGATTCCACAGAAGGAGAGTCTTGGATAGACGAGTATGAAGAAGCCGAGAAGAGGTTGAAGCAAATTGCGTCAGTTCTTGGAGAGGAAAAGGCTGATCAGGAGGCTGCAACAAGGGAAGCAGATAAAGCGAGAGAAATAATGTCAGGAGTAAAAGACTCAAGAACTGCTGACATAGAAGCTGTGACGCTTGCACTCAGAAATCCACCCGATTATTTTGTGAATAGGCACAAAGATTTGTCGGAAAGAGCGGGCTTCGAGGTACTTACCCAAGTTGCAATAGGCGATATCGAAAGATTCCTATCAAGCTCTCCGAGTAGTTCAAGATCCACTGGCAGACTGGTAAGGAAACTAGAGGAAATGGGAATCAACCATGAAAAGAGCCTGGAAATCTTCCAACCACTTATTGACAAGGTAGAGCTAGTTAAGGAAAAATATCGAAGGACAAAGAGGGAAATAAGAAGAGCAGAGGGAGTAACCGCTCACCAGACTGCAGCAAGATGGAAAGATGTAAAGGATCAATTCAAGAGTCTACAGAAAAAGTTCCAGGAAAAGGTTTCACAGATAAGGGATCAGAATAATAATGATGAGACTGAAAGGCAACTGTCGAGTTTCTCGAATGAAATGGCTAGTGATTTAGATAGGATTGACGAAGAGTGTGAAAATCTACTTGCTGGAAATGTTAGAGGAGGGGGGACCGGAACCCTACTCATCGGACTAGGCCAAGGAGGTCAGCAGATTCTAAGAGCAATGATTGCTAACCTGATGAATACCACATACGATGAGAGATCTCGCAATATCCTTCGTTCCATAGGGATGGAGATGGATGATATCGAAACTGTTGGAAACATGATGGTTGAATATCAAGGAAAAATCGACAGATTGGATGAAAAGAAGGCCCCTCATGATTATGCTAAACTACAAGCGATCTTCGACCAATGCAATATTCTTGCCATGAACCTTGGCAGAGAGATAGTGAAACTTCTTGGCCAATCCTACGGTTTCATCTGGGGGGGCAGGAAGAAGGAAAGTATAGCAAGAAGAAAGGTGGAAAGATTGTCGAGCAATCTCCTACTTCTTGACCCTGAAGGACGAGGAGCGGGCGGGAAGCTCGGCAAGGGCAGAGCCTATGCAGATGAGTCGAAGACAGAGATCAATCAGACTCTACACGGGTACAAATCCAGGAACAGAAGAATTACCCATGT
Organism: uncultured Candidatus Poseidoniales archaeon; assembly: GCA_902530535.1. Classification (GTDB taxonomy): domain Archaea; phylum Thermoplasmatota; class Poseidoniia; order Poseidoniales; family Thalassarchaeaceae; genus UBA36. The sequence goes on along the minus strand of CACAAP010000015.1, from coordinate 15,796 downwards.
TGCGTTAATACATAGCTTCGCAGGTGGAAGCGGAAGTGGGATGATTCTTCCAATGCTTACGGAGATAAAACAACAATTCCCGACAGCGGATGTTTGGACATTCTCAGCCGGACCCGGTTCAGATGACACTGCCGAGCATGGTTCTCAAAATGTAACCTACATCACTAGCGAGATTCTACAATCTTACCACAACGCACTTCATCATCGGATAGAGAAGATCACGCACGCTGACTGGACGAGATTCAACAAAAATATCTCTGATATGCAGGGGAATATGAGGGGGCAATGGAAAAAAACGCTCGGCGATTGGCTGGATCCTCAAGGTAAAATTCAGAGTAGCAGGTCCTATTCGGACGAATACAAAAAGGAATGTGAAGACGGGAGTGGTTTCGGATTTTCTCCGCCTAAGTCCAACGATACTGATGATTGGGGTGAATCAGGGTGGAAAGAAAAGTGGTCCGGTTGCACGCCTGAGAATGAGGATGATGCTCAGAAGTTCTCAGATTCCATTAGGGACAAAAGGTATGAAAATGATGCAGCTAAAATCTGGGAAAAATGGACTAGGGCGGCTGACGACCCAATGCAAAGATTGCTACAGCCCCTCCTAGAAGGAAGTAAGACTTCCCAATCCTCCTCTGATTCCGAAGGTCGAGACTATCCAGTAACAAGGACTCACCTGAGACAATTGGAATTGTATCTAGAAAAAATCAATAATTGGAATCAAAAAGGAGAAGATCCAGAAGCTCAGTTTGAACAAGAAAAAGATAGGAGGGGAGGCTCGGTAGGCAGTACCGGTGCAGCCGATTGGTCTGAGGAGCTTATCGAATTCGCGTGCCAACTCACAACTCCAGAATCGCAAGATCCGAGTGATAATATCGAGCTTAGAAACGCCCTTAGGAATTATTCCTCAAGTATGCAGACTTTCCAAGACGAAGTGGAGGAAATGAATGAGCGAATCCTAATGAACAGAGGTGCCAATGATGACAACAAAATCAAGCATTTCATTGTCAGCAACTCACACTTGGATAAATCCGCAGGAAATCTGACTACTGGAACCCTGTATGAAATTTACAACTCAACCATGGTTGACAACCTAGTGAACATAATCCACAGCTTAGTTGCAGACATGAATGTCAGCGAAGATGACGCATCAGTTCTTTTGGGAGGTTCTACTGCCAAGGACTCGACTGCCCAAATAATGGATCTTTCTGACATGAGGGCTAGGACAATGCCTATCTCATCTGCGATGTCGATTGATCTATCCAACTCAGCAGAGGTCTCTTACAACACAAGGTACAATGAAGACTCTGCCGATCAGCTATTTTCTGGAAATTCCTCGATCAGGAAGGAGGCATTGGCATCATTGTTCACAAATGCGGAGTCTCCCTTGTATGACTCGATTGATGGTCAAGGAAATCTACCATTAAGGGGCAAATGGATAGATGCCCTGTGCTACAACTTCTTCGCCGACGATGATCTGCTCAGAGTCCACCCGAGAGATGCCATATCCATGATCAGAGAATTGGCTGGGGATTGGCCCGAAGAGCTTTCCGTCAATGATAATGAAAGGGAGAGAAGGGCGAAAAAAGCGTATCAAAACCTAATTCAAGGAAAAGAGGAAATAATCGTAAAGAATTTCACAGAGGAAAGTTTCCTCAATATGATTCGTTGGATACTATTGATTCCACCTGAAATCATCAAGGGTTACATGGTTAGCGATGTCAGTTTAGAAGATTCGAAGGACTTTGATTCAGTAATCAATTCATGGTCAGAGGGGCACAAGAATATCGAGAATGAGGGGTTCGCGAACAAGGAGTTCACCCGAAAGGGGAGAGTCACCGAGTTTGCAAACTTAATTTCAAGAATATTAGTTAACACGGGCATAAACTCCAATGAAAGGTCGACCTTGGCGGAACTACTCGTTAGTCAAGGAATTCTGGATTCTTCCCACTTAGCAATAGTCCCTTCCGCATATCTTTCGGATTCGGCTGCTTGGTCGATGATGTCAGATTCGATAGATCTGACAGAACTTGGAGATGAGGTATACCAGAAATTCGATTTTGTAAAACTCGTAGGGTCACCAACCGCCAGTACGGAACTATCAGAGAAACTGTCTAAGGGGGCCAGAGAAATGCAAGGAATTCTTGCTAATGAAGGAGTGCAGAAAATTATCATGAATAGGGATAATTGGCACAATTTCCTGAGAGTCCGTCAACATGGACGAATGAATGATAGGACCAATGTTGTAACACACACAACCAGGTTTGCAGAGTTAATTTCGGGACTGAAATTTGGAGTCGCTTCGGACTATCCGGAGACTGGAACTTATTCCCTAGTTGACCTATTAGTGACTAGAGGTTCGAACCCCGCCAAAGGAGTGGCAAATCCGTTTGAACGATCAAAGTCAGAACGGCCTGAATTCCTACTGGTTAGAAACGAGTTAGCAAGGATGTCACTATCTAGGAAGATGTACAACGACGAGCCCATATCCGTTACTGCAACTAGAAACCTCCTACTGGGAAGGCCTTTATCGATGCTTGACGAGCGTGAGAGGAGTTTCAGAGATACTTATCTTGGCCACTATGGTGGAGACTGTGCCGAGTTCTTCCAACTTGTTCAAGAAAGAGGCGGAGAAATAAAATTCGGAGAGAAGGAGTTCAAACCTCCAGAATTTGCTAACTCGGTGAAAAATAGGCTTCTCGGCATGATGGATCTATACGAATCGATAGAAGGTGTAGAGTTTGATTCTAAGACTCAACAACAGAGCCATAGCGTCATGTTGTATTTGTGCAAACGCATTGAAGAGTGTCAGTCTCTGGATGAGGAAGCTGAAAATGATGATACGAATATCAGAGAGATTCTCAGCGACTTAAGCAAGTCTATCAGAACAATCACGAAAGAACAAGCTGAAGAGATACTGACGGGGGAGTTTGGGGAAAGGCATCAATTTGAGATTTCTGAAGTAGGAAAAGAATTGACCCTATTGGCATTATTCCTGGATCAGTTAGGAAATATGTATTTCCAGGGAGAGCGCCAGTACCAGTACAGATTTGGCAAGTCAGGAGAAGGAAGAGGAGTGTCCTTTGACTTCGATGGAACTATAGATGCAGTTAGGACAGTTTCATCTAACTATCTAGCCATCCTGAATCACTCTGTTGACCTCCCTACCACGCTAATCAATCGTTCTGTGCAATACTATTTCCAAGACTTCCTAGAACAGGAAAAGGCTGCCGAGGAACAGACGGCAACCGGTGGTTTCTTCTCCCAACACCTAAGCAGTGGGCCTCTTGCACATCTGACAATCGTTCAACAAGGCTCTGGACCGGTTGAGTTGTCGAGTTCTTTTGACAACCTGATGACGACTCTTGACAGAAAGGGAGTCTCGAGCATCTCGAGAACGTTGATTCATCCCTACTCGTTTATCAAAAACATGCTTTGGATTTCCACCTTCAGAGGGCAATGGCTCTCAAGAACATCGAAGGTAGAACCAAGATACGCAGAATCATTTGATATTGGGGCTAAATGGATCGAGAAGGTATTTGGTTCACCGAAGAAGATTCAGCAAGAAATTTATTCTGTTAGGCAGTCCAACGAGCTTTCTGGAATCAGGTTGCCATCGATGGATAATGAGGCATGGGACCTTCTGAAGAGGATTACCGATAATCCGACTGCTGAGGACCTGGAAATACTAGAAAGGAAGCACTACCTGCTTACCGACTTGCTGATGATCAATTGGATGAGGTGCAAGGCGATTGAAGATGCTATCGATAACAAGAAAGAGGGCGGGATGACAATACAAGAGCGGGCAGAGCGCAATGTAAGTAAAATGTTAGAAAAACCAGAAGAGCATATGGATGAAATCCTACAAAAATATCCGAAGAATCTTTGGGGCACTAGAATAGAGAGAAGATTCAAGTCGAACTACCTATATTACCCTGAAATCTCAGAGGAAGAAGAAGATGAGAAGCCAAAGACCGGCTTAAGTGCACTTCTACCGGGTAATGCGAATGGTAATGTCAGTCCTATGGAAGATTACCGTAAGCAAAAGGAAGCGTGGTTGGAATGCTTGAATGAATGGACAGATTTCAGCAGGAAAATGGCAGAAGAGAGCCAGTCCCATGGAGAAGAGGGGATAGGTGAGGGACTCGAAGAAACCAATCGGAGCACCCCCAAAGTAGACCTAGAAGACGAGTAGGGATTTCCGTAGTAAGGATCACTAGTGGAGGAATCCCCATGAATGCTCAGCATTCCCATGTACCCACTCATAGTCTGAAAGTGTCCTTTCTCCCAACTCGTCAGTAATGGAAAGACTGGTGACCTCGAATGGATACTCGTTGTAAGTCAGATGGCTGACCAAACCCATTCTGGTTGGTTGGTCGAATGTCCATCTTGCACGACTTACTGACCTGATCTCCATAGAAATCTTTGACGATTCGTTCCAGACCATTATTTTGAAGTTCGGGAGTAAATCTCCGTCGGAGTCAACGAGTCCCTGGTCTGATTTGCTGACCTCAACCTCACAATTATCGAACTCCTGCGTTGCCCCCATCTTCCTGTCATGGAAAATTCCGGCTCTTTTCAGGGGGATTCTGACGGCGTCCCTCTTTCGCCAAGGCTTATCATCCTTGGTCGTAGATAGAGGAGTCAAGTGCGGCATGAACCAATCCAAGTATGATCCGTCGTCGAAGTGGACCATGCCCCAGAACCATGGAACCGATGGTGCTTGGACCGTGACCTTCTGAAAGTACGCAGTTCCTTCGAACTCATTTCCATCGACCACCAGTCGCGATTTCATTCCCTGGAGTCTTAGGATGTCGTAGCCCATCCCCATGGCTATCTCGTTGTTCCTGTATGTGAGTTCGCTCGGAGGCCCCCACCATGGCGTCAGCTGTGCCTCGAACTTCGAGGGGGTGCCTCCCTTTCTTGCCTCCCTGTCGCTGGAAAGACTGAGCCACATCGACTCGTTCCCGGGGCTCATCCCCATGGAGAGGTCCTCCCTGTCTATCGGGACTACCGCGCCTGCTCCGAGCCCGTCCCCCTCCCCCGGCCACAATGGATGTTCGTCGCTCAAGACGGCCATGCGGCATTCTCTCATTGTGAGTGGTTCGTGCATTGTCTCGCCATCGTACCACCACGCGCATACCATACCTGGGATGACGAAACCGCCATGCTCGTCCTTAAGCATCCTAGAGCCTGGCTCCCACCAGTGGCCGCTGACCCTGACCGCCTTGGTCTCCTTGGTGGACCAGAGGGTCATCAGCTGCCTGGACCTGCTCGGCCTGTCGGGGTCCGGGACCAGGATCAGGACCCAGTACCACCACCAGGAAAGACCGTAGATGGGAGGCATGACATCCAGCCTCCACAGCGATGAGAAGTCCCCCTCGAACTTAGTCGGATTTTCCTGCATCTCAATCACATAATCTCCCTTCTGCTGAAGACTGACTTTGCTATGAAAATCCAAGCAATGGAGACTATCAGAAGGACTAGGACGCTGTTCAGCATTGCCACTCCTGCTGATGCTGTCCCTAGCGTATGTACGGGAGGCTGCCAGAAGACAGAGAGACCCGAGTCGATCCCGAACGCGTTGTCCATCTCGGCCCATTGGATGGTATCAGGCCAAGCTAGAAGCACCATTGCATCTATCATCTGAAGGGCCCAGTGGGAGATGGATACGCTCGCTACCGTCCAATTCGGGTTCACAATGGAGAAGCTCCCCATCATGAACTCCCAAATCCCGAACACTATGCAAAGGTACACCCCGTACTTGGGAGAGATCAGCCCCATCGCGTTGAAGATTGAACCATATGCTGCAAGGACCAGTGTCGTTGCGAACCCTATCCCCAGCCACACCGGCATATCCGAGAGTCGAATGATCTGATCGCCGGGCCCTAGCAATGAGGCGATTAGCCCCACGACGAGGGAGAGTGCTATGACGTAGGTTCCCGAAATTGCCAGATAACCCATCAACCTGTAGACTATGAACTCAGCGCGATGAATGGGTTTCGACAGCAGAAGGTGGAGCGTCCCATTCTCTGTCTCGTCCCTCACCAATCCAAGGGAGAGGAACAGAGGGATGAACAATCCTAGGAGGATTACAAAGGCCATCTTCCCGACTGCTATTACAAATGTCCTGTGGCCTAGTTCCCCGATGTACTCCTGCTCGTCTGGATCCTCATCTACAAGGTCGTCTGACCTGATATCGGTGACCACTCCATTGGACGCCACCCACTGTACGTCGCAGCGGATCCCATTGCCATTATCGTCATCACCGAGCCCATCGTTCATGGCGAGGCAGTCGCCGTCATCGTCGAACCCGTGGCTCCCGCCGAGTCTCACATCGGATGGGCAGTCCACCCTACTCTCCTCCCATCCCTCTCCTCTAAGAGAGAAGCCGTTGAAGCAGTCTATTCCGTCCTCGTTGATGTACATCTCCGGGGGTTCTGGTTCCACGTATACCTCCTCTGTCCAGTACCCCCATGAGAGGTACATCCCATCAGGCACTATGACTACTCCGTCCCCCCTCCACTTGCCTGAGACATAGTATGTTGTCAGGCCGTTCCCGTCTTGGTCCCCGAGGTCGCAAGCATCCCTCCATACGGTCTCGTAAATCTCCTCCAGCTCCCATTCTGAGCAATCGGTAAGATCGGGGGCGCCTGACGCGTCGGGGTTCCACTCGATGTGGGTGTCCCACCACTCTCCGCTGTACTCCAGGTCTATCCACCGAGCCTCGAAGAATGCTCTGCCCTCCCACGACTTGTTAGCGGAGAACGATCTTTCAGCGTCGTTCCAGTCTATGTCACTCTCGGGAATGAAGATGCTTGCTCCGGGGAAAACGTTGGGATCCCAGTCAGGAGTGCCATACTTTCTCTCCTGCCCCATCGGGTAACCATCACCATCATTGTCCTCACTGTCCCCATCGTTGTCTATGGGTTCAAAGGACTCCCTGACGGAGTCTACGTAGAAGGAGAGGAGCAGTACCATCAGTAGAGCGCCCACGCCCAATACCACCCATGTGGAGATCCTGTGTCTGAGTTGCCTCATTGTTAGCTCTACTATTGCTCCCGCCTTGCGGTCGAGCCTTGTCCAAACTGTCTCGGAAAGGTCTAGGCCCTTCTTGTCCATCATTGGCCCTCCTTGATTAGGTAGTTGAGTAGAGACTCCAGATTGTCATCCGGATTCTCTATGCTGGATATCTTCTGATTTGATTTCACTACTATGGACGGTAGGACAGAGTGAGCTGCAGATAGGTTGTTGGTGTGTATTTCTAGTTGCCCTTCCCTGGGAAACCTGACTCCGAATATTGGATCTTCTTCGATGAATAGGCCCGCCAGACTCCTGGGATCCTCGCAATTGATGAGTATCCTATGTGGGTGCTTATCCAGTAGGTCACGAATGGCATGCAGATTCCCTATTGCGAGTAATCGGCCGTTGTGCAGGATTACTATCTGCTCGGTAATCCTCTCTATCTCCTCTAGAATATGGCTTGAAACTAGGATGGTCTTGCCCTGCTCTCCCATTTCACGGATTACGCTCATTATGCTTGTCCTAGCCAATGGGTCGCATCCATGGAGGGGCTCGTCCATGATGATCAAGTCTGGGTCATGCACCAGTGCATGCGCGATCTTGACCCTCTGCCTCATTCCCTTGCTAAACTTTCCGAGCTCCTTGTGCATCACATCTGATAGCCCTACGAAGTCGAGCACGTGAGACGACCTTTCCGTGGCTTCCTCTCTAGTCATCCCATGAAGCCTGGCCAGAGTCGAGACGAAGTCCAATGCAGTCATCCACTCGTACAGCTTCTCTGACTCACTGACGTAGCCCACCCTCCTGTATGGGGAGGTGTTAGTCCAGGGATCTACTCCGAAGAGTCTGATGGAGCCCTGACTGGGCTTTATTCGGCCCATCATGAGCTTGAACAGAGTCGACTTTCCGGCTCCGTTTGGCCCAAGAACCCCTGTTACTCCTCCGTCGATGGCCAGAGATAGATCGTTGATTCCGATTACCTGGCCGTACCACTTCGAGGCCTGATCAATCAATACGGCTGGGGGTTCCTGAGATTCCATCGTCATTCTCTGGTCACCTCCAGCGAGGTCACTCTGGAAACTAGGAGCCAGACTGCCAAGGAGTTCATGGCCAATATGGAAACTGCAGATATGGAGACTGGGTGTTCGTAATTGGATGGTATTCCTAGAAGAAACTGCCCCAAGTGAGCCAAGCAGTCGTATGGGCTCAAGGCATACATGAACGTGGTTTCGAACTGCAGTTCGACTAGCAGGGAGACAAGTTTGGTACCATAAATTATGCTCAGGAATCCGATGGCTGCGAAGAAGCGACTCCTGCTGATGCTGGAGAGGGCTAATCCAATCGATGTGTATGTTATCACTAGGATTGTTCCAGCTAGCATCCCTCCAAGGAAGATCGGGAGAGTATCGGCGAGGTATGCCCAACCCTCTGACTTGAACACGATGGCACTGGTGTAGTAGGCGAAGTAGGAGAAGACTATCACGAATCCAAGAATAATTGCCACGCTGAGATACTTCATCGCTGTGTAGTCCAGTCTAGAGATGGGCCTTGAGAAGTAGATCGCGCTGGTTCCGTGCTGCCTGTCATCGGAGATCATGCCCCCCACGACTATGGCTGTTAGAAGAGGCCACATGCACAGGTTTCTGGGGAAATAACCCAGAACTTGGCCCCAAAGGTTGTACCTATTGATTCCCCACATTTTCTCGAAGAAGCCGCCCTGATCCCCGATAAATGAGGATAGGAAGAGCATAGGAATGGGAGTCAGTGAGGCTAGGAAGATGATTAGGATTAGCAGTCTGACCATGGGATGGTACTGCCTGTGCCCCTTTCCTGTGAACACACCATACACGTGGTGTCTGAAAATAGCGTAGTTCCTCATCCACCTGGGCCCTAGCTCCCCATCCCAAGGACGGTACTTCTGCTCGAAGATCTGCCCTAACGAAGCTTGTGACCTGGCGACCACTGCTGTAGCCTCATCGTCTCCGTCTCCGGATCCGAATGCTGCCTCCATCCGAGTGGTGCCGCCTTCGAGTTCGACTTGCTCCTTTGCCACTCAATCGCCTCCTGTGTGCTCCGGTGTCATCAGGTCCCCAGTTCCCTTTATGTGAGCGCCCAGCTTGTCCATCACGAGCAAGAATATGTCCTCCAGATCTGGTTCGTATTCCTTCATCTGGCGGACTTGGACTCCTGCTGTAACCGCCGCTTGGAGAATCTGGTCGATTGTTTCCTCACTAGTGACCTTGACTCGAATTACCCTGCCGAGGCGCCTGAGTTCCAGACCCAACGAGTTCAGCTCGTCCTCCATCTTGCTAGCCCCTCCCCAGATCACCATCTCGACCTCCTTGTCGACCTGTTCTACGAGTTCCTCGATACTTCTCTGAACCACGATTCTACCCTTGTGTATCATCACTATGCTTTGGCACAGGTCCTGCACATCATCCATCACGTGACTGCTCATCAGAACCGATCTATTGCCTTCTCTGACAGTCCTGTTCAGGGTCTGCAACATGAATGAGCGAGCCCTCTGGTCCAGTCCATTGGTTGGCTCGTCGCAGATCAGAATGTCTGGGTCATGGACCAGGGCGCATGCCAGCTTTGTTGCTTGGAGCATCCCAGTGCTGAAAGTCTCTATCTTCCTGTACCTCTGGTCCTTCAGGCCTACGTACTCGAGGACCTCGTGTGCCCTCTGAGTAGCATGCTTAGTGTTCATCCCGAGAAGCTCTCCGGAGTACCTGACTTGATCGATTGCGAAGAGATTCGGGTCAAGGGCGTTGTACTCTGGCATGTATCCTATCTTGGATCTGATCATCTCGCCCTGTGTCCTGATGTCGTGACCGAGGACGGTCCCCTCTCCGGAAGTAGTTGTGATGAGTCCTAGTAGGCACTTGAAAAGCGTCGATTTCCCGGCACCGTTAGGCCCTAGTATCCCTATTGCCCCTCTTTTGATCTCGAGATTGATATCGTCCAATGCCAAGTGAGGGCCATACATCTTCCGAAGGCCCTTCGTGGAGATTATCGGTGTATCCCCGAGGAGTTCTTCGTCTGACATTATCTAGCCCCGACTCCCTCTGGGAGTAGAGCCTTGGTCGTGCAACAATCACTTGAATGAATCCCCGGAAAGTTTCCCTTACTGGCCTTGCTTGATCGCCCCATCCCTGACTTTGACAGCGATTCCCTTCCTGAGGAACTGCATCTCTAAATGGGAAGTCAACGGAGTTCCATGAGCAACTAGTGTCCCTTTCGAGTCGACGACTAGGCAAGGTTGTCCGGGGATAATGTGTGAGTCTGCGCCTGAGATGTAACCATGCATTACATTCCTTCCCTTTCCAACGAATGGTATTGCATCGTCAATGATACATACCCTTGGAATTCCTGGGAAATCTGATTCATCCTCCGTTTTCCCGAATTCCGGGGTCGGTGAGGCATTCAGATCGTTGGCTATCGAGGCCCCCTCGACGGTAAGTGAGATTCCCCCATCTGTCAGTCTGGGGGATAAGATGTGCGAGTCTCCAGAACTTACGTTGACGACCCTATCCGTTCTGGACCTCCTACAGGTCATCTTATCCGTCATCTTGCAAGCATCCAATGGGTGAATCGAGCAAAGAACGGATAGTTTGTCCACGATTGAACACCTATCGAGCCAGTCTCTGATATCCTCTGAATCGGGAGTCTCGTCTAACTCGTCTTCAGGAGTTATCCTTGTTAGAGGAAGTTGGGATAGGCCCAGTTCATCAAGAGCATCACTGATCTCATGTTCATCGGAGATTGGTTGCCAAATCCCATCTGGACCAGTCAGATGGCACCATGGAGATAGGTCCTCCAGAGAGTAAGGTATTGGCCCTATAGGCGTGGAAATCATCACCACGGTCCTCGGCTCCCTGGACAGGTGCTCAATCAGAGCACTCTTCTTGTTACGCCAAGGAGGAGAGGTTCCCTCGAGCAGGAGTACTCCCTCTGCAGGGCCAGTAGTGGAGTCCCACCATGATCCCGGGACCCTCCATCTAGTGGCAAGAAGAGCCTGAATATGGAGGATGTGCGGCCTGTACTCGATTTCCTCGCCAAGCTGCTCTCCACCACTCCTGAGAGGGTTACTGGATGCTATCATCCGCAGCACTGACTCCCCGACTGGTCCGTCATCGGGGTCGTCCAGTTGTTCCTGCAGCCACACGAAGGCCTCCCTCAGATATGGGGAGTCGTGGCTCCTCCTCTCCGCCAGCTCCCATATTGTGCCCTTCCTTACTGCTTCTCTGCACTTTGCTAGCTCGGCCTGGGTAACCTCGAGATTATGCTCGGCCAGAATTCTAGAACGATCATCATGAGGCATAGCTCTGATGCTTTTCGGAGTCTCCGCATAAAGGGCATGTGAGTGGAACGGCCACTCCTCCAAATCGTCTAGTTTTACAGTGCCCTCAGGGGTCAGGAGTCTGTCGTCCCTGGCGAAAATCGCATAGGCGGCGCTATCGAAGATGTCCACCCCCAGGGCTATTGACATAGGGAAAAGGAGCGGGTGGCCACAACCGAAGAAATGAACTGGCCTGTCAGGGGGTAGTGAAGCCTTTGAGGCCATTAGGATCTCGAACAGTTCCCTGTACCTCTGTTGTTCCATTAGCGGTACGATGCCTCCTATCGGATGGATGGAGAATCCCTTCCCGTCTACGTCTACTGAACCCATCAGAAGAGATGCCTCGTCCCTGAGATCTGCGTGAGTGCCACCTTGTATCGGTCCGTTGAGTTGCATGTCTGGGCCTGCTGCGGAAAGTGAGAGCTCCGAGCGATTGGCAGTCTCTGAAACTGCGTGTTCCAACTCATCTCTGGACATGTCAGGTCTTCCGAATACATCGAGCATCGTTCCTACATCCACGCCCATATCCCTCTGGAAGGACACTATCTCTTCTGGGCCAACCTCTACGTCTCCGTAGACATATGACTGGAATGTTCCTGAGTCAGTTACTACTGCGCCTGGGAAATCCAGCAATGAGTGGATCCCATTCGAGAGTGCCTGAGATTTCAGGTCCTCATGCTTCCAGATAACGTATGAGTTGGTTATCAGGGCCTCGATCCCATACTTGTCCCACATCTCCCTTGGTTCGATAGTTCGCAGATTCGGATTGATCACTGGAAGCAGCATAGGAGTGGTGACCATGCCGTGTTTGGTGTGTAGCTTACCGATTCTTGCAGCGCCGTCCCTCTGTGTTATCTCGAATAGGCCGAGGTCCTGTTCCCTGCATGGTTCCGGATCGGGACGCGTTGCCATGGGCCTTGCACGGAGTGGATGCCATCAAACCTCGGTATGCCTAGATTCCACCTTCAGGGAAACTATCCCGGATGAAAGGTCCAGAGAAACCACGTCTCCGGTGTTCACCCCCAATGTTGGATCCTCCTCGAAGCCATGCGCGTAAGGGACTCCCAACAGGGATGCTGCCGGAAGGGTGAGCGGGCAAACGTCTCTGTTCAATATTGCTTTGGGCCCGAATCCAGTGTATATCAGTCCCATCAGCACAAATGGTGCTACGGTTGACCCAGAGCCCTTCGGATAGATAAGCACTGTATCCCGGATTGGGATGCCGTCGAGTGGGTGTCCAGGTTCCTCGATAACCCCAGTATCCCTGTTCACGTATCCCAGATATGTAATTGGGACGTCCGTCACTAGGGCCCTCCCAGAGACTTCCCATTCAGACTGGCTTGGAATTCCCTTTCCGGTGGTGGAGAATGGAGATTCCTGGGGCGTCTTTGCCGTATGCATTGGAGATGCATGTTGACTTCCTAATTCAGGGCGCGGGGCGTCAATTAGAGACTCGTCGAAGGCGTGAGCCACGCATTCCATGATGGGGGCTACGCTGGTGGGAATGCGGTTCAGGCCGCTGGTCAGGTAGTGCTCCGCCTTGAGAGAGTTGGTGAGTAGGTGGTTGTACTTGGAACGGTTGTACGGAGTCACCTCCGGGCATGTGTCCCTCAGAACCAAAGCACCGGCCTCCTCCAGTATGTCTAGAGTCCCGTCTAATGAAATCAGGTCGTAATTATGGGAGCTCATGAAGAGCCATAGTCTGTGTTTGGGTATCGCCTCCCCAAGCTCCATCCTCGCCCTGATAGCTGCTGCAGTCTCCCTTGCCTCCCCTACGCTTGCCTGCGGGCAACCAATCACGACCAAATCCACCTTCCCCTTGGGAGATAGTTCGCGATATCTGCCCTCTAGATCTTCATCTGTGAAATTAAGCTTGCCCTGGAATTCTTCGACGAGCGGGGCATCCGGAGTGATCCCATCGGCCCAGAGCATCGGGCAGCCATAATTGGCTGCTGAGGCAGTCAGCGCCTTCTGCATCTCGAAGTTCGCCCGAGGGAGGCCCACGAACCTTGGCATGGGCCCCCATGGAAGATCCCAGGTGGGCATTATCTGCTTCCCTATCCAATCCCCGAGGATGCTCCAATCGGTAACATTGGACATCTGTGCATCTACGTTAACCAAGATGTTCGGCCTCCTGTTTGACTCAATGTGCAACCCCCACTTTGGAGCCCATCCGGTTAGGGCTGTGGCCAGAGCCGATAGTCCGGATTCTCTGTTCGTCACCAGGGACGTGTAGGAGTTGGAAAAGCATACCGCGTTGGACTCTGCCCAAGAGCCGATGCCTTCCGGGCTCTCTATTCCCCTGTCGTAGGGGGTGCAGGAAAGAGTGGCCTCTATTCCCAGCCCTGAGTATGCTTGGACAATCTCGAACTGCTGCTCTAGGAAGTCTGGGTAATCGATCCCCATCTCGTCCATCTTCTCATGATCGCAGCCTGCCGAGTTCAGTGTCGTGGGTATCGAGACCACCCCCTTGGGGTCTCCAGAGAGGTCCGAGAGGAATCTCCTGAGGCCATGTCCCCCGGTAATCACGCTCACTCCAGAAACGTGGGCGTTGTCTACCTGAATGAACTCTGAAGCTCCTGCAGTAGAGGCCAGGTCAACTACCAGACGGGCAGCCTTCTGCTTGGTCGTACCCATGCTCCCATCAAGCATGGATTTGAGCTCTCGAGGGGTTTCCACGTTGTTCGGTCAAGGAGCAGCACCTTGAATGCCTCGTTGTAATAGATACTAGGAAAACGATTAGCAGCATCCATCCTCGCGCATCGGGGCGATGATGAAAGAAACCTTATCCACGTGAGGGGTATTATTGAGACGGGATATCACGGACTTGATGTTATTCGCTTTGCCCTTTACCTGAAGAACGTCCACGCACGAGTGGCTGTGCTTGAGACTGCTATGATTGTATGATGCCACCTCGATTAGTTCGGAGTGCCGCAGGTCCAAAAGCCTCTGACTATCTCCATGGTCATGCTGGTAATACACAACCAGGTGTCCTTCGATGGTCAGTTCCGGGTCCATGTTCTCCAAGTCCCCTCTCTGCTGCATCTCAGCGTAGAATAGCGAAGCATCTCGAATGAAACGGCTGCGATTGCTATAGCCGGACTTGGAAATCATATTGTCTAGATCTTTAGCGAAATCAGTGTCTGCGCTGAACGATATTATCTTGGTCATAAAACCGGCAACTGCTCACCACTAATAATAATTTTCAGTAACCTAATTAATAGACTAGATTAAATAGATATTATTGGCCGGCGCGGCACATGAATAACATCAGAATGGCAATTTTAGCGAGTTTGTTACTGATTTTCTCGAGCGTCGCAGGATGTCTTGAAGATGAATCGGTGGAAGAAGTCGAGGACTTGATCGAAGACGTGATTGATGACTCGATGGACGAAAACAATACCGCGGTGGAAAATGGAACCACATCGGATAACGGGACTGCAGAGGTGCAGATTCTCGGAGATGTTCTGGTTTCGACTTATCACGTAGAGCAACTAGTATCCGCAGTAGGAGGCGAGCACCTAAACGTGCAGATGCTCATCCCAGAGAACGTTCCTCTTCACGACTTCGAGCCCACAGTGGCCGACTACGTGGCATTCATGGATGCTGACCTGTTCTTCTATCACGGATTGAACCTGGAACCATGGGTCGAGGTGACTATGGAGGCCCTAGGTAGCGATGCACCAACCGCAATCCAGACCCATGCAATGCCCTCAGGAGAGGTCTCATTGGACTACGGGTCGATATTGATCGAAGACCTGTGTGAGCACATGTCAGAGGGCCCCTACGAAGCAGTCATGCTTGCAGACGAGGAGTCACACGCTGGAGACGTGGAGATTCATGCAGAGAATGTGGCACATTCGCTGACGATCCCCGAAGATGATGAGGACGACCACGATGACCACGACGATCACGATGACCACGACGATCACGATGACCACGACGATCACCATGATGGTCACAATCATGCTGCTGCCGAACTGACGATTGAGAACCCTGCAGGATGCCCAACAGGGACAGTTATCATGATCTTCCACCTAGAAGAGGGAGAGCACGTAATAGAATTCGAGTCCGAGGACATGCATGATTTCAACATGGTAGCTCTGCAGATGCCCGGTGGGCATGCCCATCACCACCATGACCACGGTGATGGTCACGATGACCATGACGATCACGACGACCACGACGACCACGGTGATGGTCACGACGACCACGACGACCACGGTGATGGTCACGATGACCATGACGACCACATGACCGCAGAAGAGGCCATGGATAGCTTCGACACAAACAATGACAGCAATCTCTCATGGGATGAAATCTGGGCCGCATGGACGGCAGAAGATGACGACCATGACGACCATGACGACCACGATGAGGATAACGGGACCGAGGATGATCACGACGACCACGATGACCACGGTGACCATG
>CACAAP010000014.1:0-33194 GCA_902530535.1 uncultured Candidatus Poseidoniales archaeon | reverse complement strand
ATTGCCATGTCTCTGTAGTTTCCACTCTGAATGTCAATCCTAGATCTCTCGAACTCCTTTGCATTGTAAGCCTGCACGACAGTAATTCCAGAAAGAGCATTCTCCAGAATAGCAACTATCCCCCCCGTACTCTCTCTCTGCTTTCGATACTTGCGCTGTACCCTTGTAGAGAACCATACCACCATGGGAACTATGATGATTAGAGGTGTGAAGAGAATCACGGCAAGCTTGGGGGACATCCAGAACATTATCGCAAAAGCAGTTGAAAAAGTAATTGCAATTCTAATGATGCTGGTACTGGCATCCGATATGATGTCCTCCAATTGTGCAACATCAGCGGATAGTACGGACATCAGATTTCCTGTCTGCCTAGTCTCGAAATAGGATGCCTCCATGGACATTAGTGACTGAGTCGCATCCATTCTAATGTCATGCTGGGCCCTGTACGCGGTTGCTTGCCAGAGTTGGTTGCTAAGACCCTGAAAGATTGCTAAGAAAGTGAAGCATGAAAGAATCAATAGTCCGAAGCCTAGCTCCTCGGATTCAATTGGGCCCAGAGTTGGAATTAGATCTGAGGTCATAATTCTCTCCACTCTTTCACTAGTAAAGGTTCCAGATTGGTAATAGTCAGCTGCCATTCCTATGGCGATGAAGGGGATCAAGTCGAATGCCCGCGCTCCGGCATTCGCGGCTATTCCACCGACTGCACTTTTCCAGTATTTCTTAACATACGGGAATATTCTCCAAATCTTCCTTCCTACTATCTGACGATCGTCTGTCTGATCGGAGTTGTCCTTGCTGATTGATGTCACTCCAGTGACTTCAGCCCCTCCACTTGAGTTCATGTCATTTCGAAAAGCAGCTGGTGTTTCAATGCTTCAGTCATTAAACTGAACTAATACTTGTGATGGTGCGCCCGCCGGGATTCGAACCCGGGACAAGAGGTTGGAAACCTCTTGTGATAACCCCTTCACTACAGGCGCTTACATTGGCCGAGAGTATGGCATCTCTAAACGGATTCGGTCGGCCGAGGAAATTCAAAAGTAGATGCCTGCACGATGGGGCATGATTCTAAGGCAGAGGTTTGGGATTTTACTTGTAATACTATTTCTGCCAATAAATGGCCCTTTATGGAGGATGGGGGTAGAGACTGCGGGAATGGAGTTCCCATTTGGCGAGTTTAGTTTCTTAGTTTTGTCAGTAGTTATTTTCACAATTGGGTGCGTGTTGATATTTACACCAAAGATTAGATTTCATCATAATCCGTAGAGTGATTCTGGCCATTCAGAGTGAACCTTTGTCAGAAGAGATTCGACTTCATTCTCACTCCATCCTTCAGAAAGCAAACTTGAACACAGCTCCTGAGTTCTTTTAGGGACAGTTTTCGGACCTAGAACCGCTCCTGGGCGTCTATTGTCGTCTAGAAAGTCAGTTTCCATGCCCCATGGAGATGTTGCCTCTCTGGCCGTCTCTACGATGGTTTCTATGCTCCCTTTGCCCACGTTAACAGTGGCTGATAGACCGTGAGTGAAATCTGCGCTAACATTAGGAGGTGCAAAGTGCCTGATTGCCCTCTCAGATGAAATTCCTGAAGTTATACATAATTGGCTTAATTCACTGTATGTTTTCTCATCATTTTCCTCAACATGGAGCTGGACCGACGTTCGTGATGAAGATGCCATGGAGAGAATTTCCAGAAGTAGATCGTTTGCTCTTGCCCAAATTTCTTCTTCTACTGGGTAATGTGGCCTCCCGACCTCACCAAGACAGTGTGCATGGCCTGAGTCTATGTACTCTAGAGCCAAGCTAACTGCTTCTAGATGTAGTTCTGATGATGCTTCGATTCCTAATTCCGGAATCTGCTTCTCCCATGCTACAGGATGAGGTCCGAGAACAACTCCCACTCCTAATCCGAATTCTGTACGAACCTCATCTGCCATGGATATTGTATCAGAATAGGCCTCCCTGTAGCCTTCTAAATCAATTGGAAGAGAGTGTGAAAATGAAGGCTTGTGTACAAGCATAATTCCTGTTCCACCAGAACTAGAGAAATCAGCGACTGCGTCTAGGAACAAATTTGTCCTATCGAGATGCATATGTTGATCGATAATCGGTCCGGCCCACTTGCCCTTCTCAAGCATCTTCTCACGCCAGAGCCCCTTCTTCACTCAATCTCGTGACCCAGTATGAAGCTGCCATCTCTGCAACCTTGCGAGAATTCTGTCCCATCACTATCCCCTTCCCATTGTTGAATAACAGAACTGTACAATTGTGCCTCTTTGCAGATATCCTGAGGGCATCCAATCTAAGATCGTGCTCTGCATCCTTAAATCGTTCAGCTGCCAAGCCGATAAGAACCGCCCTCCCTATGGAGAAACTGCCTAGTACCTCTCCACTTTCTAGCGCTAGACCCTTCTCTGAAAGACCGATCCGAAGCAGTATTTCCTTTGCTATTAGCGAGGCAGCTTCTAGGTTAGAGATCCCGTGGATAAGAATCGAGCCATCCTTATCAATGACAACTAGTGCATGCGGGTCTTGATGCTCGATCACTGCGAACTCCCCATTGCTCCTAGCATTCGCAAACTTCACTGCTTCCCCTATTTCTACTCGCTCAGAAGGAATGGCTCGGAAAGTCTGAGTCTCGATATTCACTTCTAGGTCACTCATTACTCCCTCTCCAACATCTCCACGGACCCGCAGGCAATTAGGCTATCCTCTAGACTGGGTAAATAGCACTGTTGAACAGGGATAAGCAGCGATGGGCCGCCGACTCCCCAATCACCATCTGCACTTTCTCTCAAATTTGAGATTGCCCCCCTTATTCTTGATGCGTATCTTTCATCCCTTTCTCTGGAGAGCTCAGGAGTCAGGGATATGAATTCCTCTGCCCACCATGCAGCACATACTGCTGCCGCGGCTCCCAAATCATTTGGAATTGCAAATGGAGGTTTCTGGATTCTGGAGATTGCCTTTATTCGTGCCTTAGCCCATCTCCTATTCCTACCAAATGTAGCAATGAGATTTCTGAATCTTACTTGCTCATCGGCCCACCTAGATTGCCAATCTGCCCATTTTTGATCATCAATACCGGGTTCAATGGAAAAGATTGGCATCCCCCCTCTAGAATTCTCTGCATGCCTAAGGAGTCTGATCCTCTCAGGATCCGGGATTGCAGGCCCCTCCAATTGGAGTTCGGAAAGGTCGCGGACTAGCATCCCTAATGTAGTACCGGACGCAGTCGCAGATTCCAAATGAACTCCCGGGCTCTCCTTGTCCTGTTCCTCCTCTTCTCTGAGAGAAATGAGTTCATCTGAAGACGAAAGTAGAGCCAATGCATCCCACTCCCTAGGTCTCATCTTCATGGGCATCCTAACGCAGGGCAGGTATGGCCATAGAATCGCAGAACCCCCATCAGGGTCTTGAAAAACTGAAGGTTCCCACCTAAGTTCTGGTACTTCCACGCTTGACCGAGTAACGCCTCTCGATTGAATTAAGCGGTAAACTCGTATTTGAGCGCCCTAAACACTGGAGCATTCAAGGCAGATGGTGTTGTGTGGATATATGATGGAGGGTGATGCACCATTCTCGAATGATCCGGTGGTGGTTCTTGATGAGGTTTTTCCAGGTCATACAAATGCCTTGAATACACTATTTGGGGGCAGACTAATGTCGATCATGGATACTGCTGCAGGAATGGTAGCCTCGAAGTTTGCACACAAGGTGTTCGTGACTGTCTCTGTCGATGCTCTAAAATTCAAGAGGCCTGCATTCCAAGGAGATATAATTAGAACAACAGCGAGAGTTGTTTGGACTTCGCCGAGGACCGTTGGGGCCCATGTTACCTCATGTAGACTTTCACGATCTGACTGGGTTGGTGAAGAGATTTGCTCGGGTTTCTTCTTTATGGTGGCAATTGATGAGTCAATGAAACCTGTAGAGATTCCACAATTCGAACCTCAAACCGATGAAGAAAGAAAGATGTGGAAGTTGGCATCTGAAGCTAGAGATGCCATGCGATAATGGAAATTCGGCAAAATGAAAAGCGCTCAGAACTAATACGAGTTTAGTTCACAACTTACCATGTGCTTATACCTTAGATTGGATGCTCAAGGCTCGGATGGGATTAGCCGGGCCTATGGGCCCGACTGAGAAGAGGCGTTCCGAGTTAGTCGGTGGCCTCTACTTAGTCGGAGCGAGGGGGAAGTTCTGCGCATTGATTACCGAGCGACAGCTAACCTTAGAAAGATTCGATGGAAAGGGAGTAAGACTTGACTTGAGTGCAATAGATAGAATGAGGCATCTGAAGATACCCATGCTACCCTCTGGATCAATACTTCTGGGATTGATTGCGATTTATCTGGGCATCACAACAATTGTTGCACCGATTAGTTGGTTGGCGGTTGGAACTGGAGCATCAATTATTCTTGCAAATGTAGTTTCTCGTTACTCGATTCTAGCAATAGAAACTGGTTCGGGAGATAGGCACTTAATATCAGGAAGTGAGTCAAACCTCCTGAAACTTTGCCTAATCGTAGATAGAGTTCGACATGGAAGCCCCATAGAGGAGGCTTTGTTAGGTCTAGAGAATCTTGAGTCTGAGGTTCCAGTTTTTCCATCAATAAGGGATGCAACTGGTCAATTAGGCCAACAGTCACGAGTTTCTCTGCCCGAATACTTCCCTCCGATGAACCTTGCTCAGGAAAGGAAGGAAGATTTGCGAGCGGAAACTGGATTTGGTATCGAAGAGAAGTCTGATTTTTTCGATTTTCCCTCAGTTGGGGATTTTTCCGAACCCAAAGAAGTCGGAGAGTCTGAAATTAGAGAAGCGAGTCATCCCCATGATTCTAGTTCTTCTACGAAGCAGAATGCTTACGAGAGAGCCTGGGGTGTGACAGAAGCTCCTAATTGGTATCAGGAGAAGGAAGAATCCAGGATTTCTGATAACAGGATAGACACGGCATTCTCAGATGCAGCCAAGGGCCTGGACATGTTTGCTCCAGGTGGGCTTTTCGATAGTGAAGCAAGTACCGAAAGTGTAGGAAACGACATGGGGTTATTCGACTTTGATCAAGATGTAGTCGCTGTTGAGGAAGTCGATAAACTGCAATCAAGCGCTCAAATGATTAAGCGGGCTCATGAAGAGTTTGGGGCCCCATCAGAGCCTTACTCCGGAGCATTGCTTCCGCCGCCTACTGATGAAGCAGTGAGACAGGAGTGTAGAGCAGGTGTTGTTCGGCAAGCAAGAGCCAGACAAGAATTGAGGGGTCGGAGATCCAGTGAGTTGGGGATTCAGGCTACAAGCTTAGAAGATTATCCAGCACTGAACAAACTAGCTTCTACAATGTCTGGAACTGGGGTGACAAAATCCATCCGTAGAAGAGGCGCATCCGGAGGATGGCTTTCGAGACTATTGAGTCCAAGTAGTTCTCTAGATGGAAGAGAGTCTGGGAAGAGGGATAGTTCCGAGATTAAGACTGAAAGATTCCAGACTTCGCAGCATATGAGATTGAGGAGTGATCAGGATCATCAAGCTGAGTTGACTTCTCGTATACGAACAATGAGAAATACAAATATTGGTTCTTCTACTGCTAAGGATAAGTTGGATTCTATTGTTAGGAATCTTTCTGGTGAAAGAAACGAGAAGACAGTTATGATTGATGGTCCGAATGACTCATTGAAGTTCAGTCAACTAAAACCTACTTCATCAAGTGACGATCCAAATCCTCTGCCCGGACTCAGAAGATTGGGCTAACTGAGTCCGACAATCCTTCGATATCTATCCATTCTGGCATGGTAAAGGCCCCTCTCCAATCCCTGAAGATTGTCAGTACCTAGTCCCTGGATAGTGAATGAAGAAGTAACAGTCGCATGGATCATTGCTGCCCTCATTGATTCTAGGTCGTTCATGACGCCCTTCCTTCCAGAAATATGCGCCAATAGCGCTCCAGCAAAGGAGTCTCCGCATCCAGTAGGATCTACCAGTTCGCTAAGTGGATATGATGGTAGAGATATAATCCCACAAGGCAGATGGGCGAAAACCCCCGAAGAGCCTCTTTTGATTATCAGACCCCTAGGACCTCTGCCTGCAGATTCGCCTCCATGGAGGCAGTCTCCAGATAAAATCGGGTCTATCGCATTCATGAAGAATTCTTCACCGGATATTGCACATACTTCTTCTTCGTTTAGAATGGCCAAGTCTGACTTCCTTAGAGCCGTTGAAAGTTCTGAAAACTCTGTCTCAATCCATAGCATGAAGGTATCAATTGCCGTAATCTCGGATTCCGGACATTGATCCAGAACGGATACCTGGGAGGACGGATGGGTATTGGCACAGAATAAAACCCTAGGAGATCTCCATTGTTCTGGAATTTCTGGAGAAAAGTCTCCTAGAACATTTACCTCGGTGGAAATTGTCTCAACATTGTCCATTGAACCCGAGTATCTTCCTGACCATCGAAATGTCTTTCCTGGCAATTTGGCTACTCCTGAGAAGTCAATTCCCAATTCCTCTAGTTTTCTTTGATGGGAATCTGAGAAATCCATTCCAACTGGGGCAACCATTCCAACTCTACAAATTCCTTCTGGGGTTTTTGGAAGGTGAAAGGAAGCTGAAACCCCTGCATGAACTGCGGAACCTCCCAGTATATCTGACCCCGTAGCAACAGGGGTTTCTATGTCATCATAACCCATACTACCGACTATGACCAAGTCCAACTAACCACCGCCGATCAATAAATCTGCATGAGTTTCCAGATAGTCTGTTGTAATCTTTCTTTCCATGAAGTCTTCATCGATTAAAATCGCCCTATGTAGGGGTATCAGTGAGTCGACACCCAATAGAATGGTCTCTTCAAGTGCAGAGTCTAACCTTGCAATTGCCCTTTCCCTATCTGGGGCCCAAGAAATTATCTTTGCTAGCAGCGAATCGAATGCTTCAGGCATCTCATATCCAGAAAAACCATGGGTATCTACTCTAATTCCTGGGCCTCCTGGCCAATGGCATTCCCAAATCTTCCCAGGTGATGGTTCCAAAGTGAATGGGTTCTCCGCATTGATACGTGCCTGTATTGCATGACCCTGAATTTGAACATCGTTCTGTTCCAGAGGTAGATCTGCCCCCGAAGAAACAATTATCCCCAGTGAAACCAAGTCGACTCCGGTCAACATTTCAGTCACCGTATGCTCAACTTGAACTCTGGGATTTACCTCCATGAAGTAGAATTGGCCATTTGAATTTCTGAGAAACTCAAAGGTTGCTAGTCCACGGTATCCTATGGCTTCTGCTCCAGCCACTACTTTAGATCCGATATCCTGTCTTTCTTCCTCACTAATCCAAGGCCCCTCCTCGATTATCTTCTGATGTCGCCTTTGGATCGAGCAGAAGCGTTCGCCGAAGTGAATAGCACGTTTTCCATCCGCTAAAACCTGGAATTCAATATGCTCTGCTGAATCTACATACTCTTCAATGAAAACTCTGCTATCTCCGAAAGCCGACTTAGCCCTACCTTGACATAATCTAAGGGCGGATTTGAATTCAGATTCTTCATGAACTATCTGCATCCCAATCCCACCTCCACCAGAAGCAGCTTTGATCATTAAAGGAAATCCAATCTTTGATGCTATTTCCAATGCTTCTTCGTTGTCCGTTATGGGTTCTTCCGTCCCCTTTGCTACGGGTATTCCTGCCTTTGACATGGCTTCTCTAGCAGCAATTTTGTCTCCCAGAAGTCTAAGTGACTCTGGCGAAGGACCAATGAATGTAATTCCTTCTTCTGATAGAAGCTGAGCAAATGTAGCATTTTCCGATAGAAATCCGTACCCAGGATGTACTGCATCCGCACCAACTTCTTTTGCTGCAGAAACGATAGCCTCAATGTCCAGATATGAAGCAAGTGGGTCTTCCCTAGGAATGTAAAAACCCTCATTGGCAAGTCTAACGGGGAGAGACATCCGATCTTCTCTTCCATGGATAACTACTGATTCAATCCCCAATTCTCTCAAAGAACGGACAACTCGGAGGGCTATCTCCCCTCGATTGGCGACTAACACACGCCGGAACACAACTCACTGCTAGGTGTGTCCTCGTTTGAGTGAATCGGCTATCAATATACGTCTCTGAGATACCTCTTCTGCGTTTTCATTAATCCTGTCTCTACGAAATCCTTGGCATCTTCAGGACTCATTCCGCCAAACTCTGAGCAAATTCTTATCAAAGTCGAGTGTACGTCTTTTGCCATATACTGTTTATCGCCACAAACATAGAAGTATGCACCCCCATCTATCCAGTTCCAAATTTCCTCCCCATTTTTCTCCATCAAGTGCTGGACATATACTTTCTCAGAGCCTTGTCTAGACCATGCCAAATCATGTTTCGAGATTATTCCCCTATCTTTCCAATCACCCATCTCATCTCTGTAGAGATACTCTCCCTCCTCGGTCCAATCGCCGAAGAAAAGCCAATTCCTCCCTGAGTCTCCGTTTATTTCTCTCTGTTGCAGGAATGCACGGAAGGGGGCTATCCCAGTCCCAGGGCCCACCATTATGATGTCCTTTGTACCATCCTCTGGGAGAACGAAAGATCTTGTAGGAGACATGTAAACTCCCACTTCCGTAGTATCGGTCTCACACCTGTCTGCCATGAACCCCGTACAAAGGCCTGTCCGATCCCTTTCATGGTGAGAGTATCTCACTATGGCTACGGTCAGATGGACTGTTCCTTCTTCGAAGTCGGGGCTGCTGGCTATCGAATACAGTCTCGGCTTCAAACGGTCCATTCCTTCCAATAGTTGCTGTGGAGTGAAGCCGAAACTAGCGAAATCTCCCAATGCATCGACATAATCTCGAGACCAAATGTAGTCCTCCATCGCATCGTTATCGGAGATAAGTTCGTGGAGAAGTATTGCTGAGTTATCGCCCATTTCCCCCATCTCAACATAGCCCTCAGGAACGTCTCCCTCACCGCTTGACGACCAGTCAACTATTAGCGCTCCATCGACTGATGAGGATCTCTTTCTTGAGACAATTCTTATTTCCGACTTGGGGGCACCTCCTCCTGACCTTTCTGCTAGTCCCTTAATCCACTTCTTCGAGACTCTGTGAACCTCATACCTATCTGTTAGCGCGTCTCTTAGAGAGCAATCTCCGAGGTTGGTTTCCACCATTTCCTCTCCAGAGAATCCACAAATTCTCAGGATTTCTTCCACTTCCTCGGGAGGACATCTTGGAACTACACCAAGGGCATCCCCTGCCTTGTACTCCAAACCGGAATCTCCCAAATCGAATACAATATGTCTTGTCTCTTTTCTTGAAGATTCTCCATTCAATACGAAATTGTCAGTAATTTTAGTGAAATACGGTTTCTTTGCTGACCACTCGGATTTGGATGATTTTCCCGCCATAATGTCTTCATTTACTCGGAGTAAAGTGAGATATATGAACAAATGTGTAAGCAAATGACGGTTTAATTAGAAACGATGGGGTCAAGTCATAGGGCCCGTGTCGGGATGTGTGGCACGAGTAGATTTCCTAGGCACTGGAAATGCTTTCTGTCCTAGTGGAAGGATGCATGCATTGGCGATTCTGGATGAGAAGATACTCATTGATGCCCCCCCGACACTTCTAGCTCAATTGAGAAGATCGAATATTTCCACAGGTCAGATAGAACATATACTATTCACTCACTGGCATGGAGATCACGCATTTGGATTTCCATTCTTAATTTTGGATAGGAAATATATCACAGACACATCGGCAGGTAAAATACTGGCAGTACATCACAGACCTGGTGGCAGGGAATATCTTGCGAGTCTCAGCAAGTTGGGATTTCCAGGAAGTCTGGAGGATTTTCTAGAGTCTCGAATTTTTTGGAATGACGAAGAGTCAGGAATATTGGAAGGTACGGAATGGTCTTACGAGAGGTTTCCCGTTCTACACACACCTGAAACTGATCCACATGGATATGAGTTTGTACACCAAAGTGGATTTAGGTTGCTCCATTGTGGAGATTCGGGGCCCTGTTCAGAAATTGAGAGTAGAGCCGAAAGTGTGGATGTGGTTTTACTAGAGATGGGGATGCCCGATATTGGAGAGTTCCCTCACCATCATAGGCCCTCGGATGTAATCGCATTCTGGAAGAGATTTCCCGATACCAAGGTGTTAGTGACACATAACTATGCCAAGTCCCCGGATAGTGAGTTTGGTTTCGATATTCCAGAGTTACCGGAAGGTATAGTCCAACTGAACGATGGATCCAGTATCGATGTACATGATGATGGGAATTTCACTGTAAATAATTAGAATATAAAAATAACGGATATATATATTCGAGTTGGATTTAGAAAAATATTTTTTCATCTGAAGTCTATGTATTGATACAAAATCAGCAAGTATTGGGAAGGTTCAGAATCAACTACCTAATTATGAATTAGGATCTAGTGAAAGTCTATTCTGGTGTAGAAAATACATCAAAAAAAAATACTCAGAATCGTTATACTGAGATTATTTTCAAAGATTGTGGGAATCGCTGGGTTAGGGAATATATTTCTACATTGGAGTATTAACAAAATCGGACTTGTATCTAGAAAATCGGGTCACTCTTATTACCACAAACATAGTCGCTCGGGAAACCTCACGATAAGCTATGTTCCCTATGGGGGGGATTGATGGCTTTTCTTAGAGTGTTTTTTGGCGTGAAAAAAAATGAAGGGAAATATTTTCGAAGAAATTCTCGGACAAGATAGTCTTTTCACAGATAGGAAGGCCTTTGACCATGGCTTCGAACCAGCAAGACTTCCTCACAGAGAGCATGAGTTGGATTCCTTAGTGAGAAATCTTGTGGATGCTCTGAATGGCCACATACCGTCGAATATGCTCCTATACGGAGTACCGGGTTCAGGAAAAACCGTGGTAACCAGATACGTCCTGAGCCAACTAAGGGAGAAAGGCTTGGAAATGGGGCAATCAGTACATACCTACGAGATTAACTGCAGGAATGTAGATACCAAATATAGAGTTGTACAGACTATAGCTACCCAGTTGGCTCAGAGAGGCGATGCTCCTGTCCCATTCACTGGGTGGCCTACAGATCGAGTTCTTGATACGGTTGTTTCGAGAATGAGTCGCGTGGGAGGAGTTCACATCATCGTACTAGATGAGGTGGATAACCTGGTGGACAAGGGGGGGGATGATCTCCTTTACGCTCTAACTAGCCTCAATACCTTGCTAAGCAAGGGGAGATGCTCAATTATCGGAATCAGCAATGACTTACATTTTACTCAACACCTAGATCCAAGAGTTAGTTCAAGATTGAGCCAAGAGGATATAGTGTTCCACCCTTATGTGGCCACTGAGATTCAGAATATCCTCAACGAGAGGGCTGAAATGGGAATCAAAGCAGATGTCCTGGACGATGGGGTAATCAAACTGTGCTCGGCATTGGCTGCGCAAGAGCATGGAGATGCAAGAAGAGCTTTGGATTTGCTTAGAATCTCGGTACAGAAAGCGGAACAGAGGTCGCAGAATAGAGTTGATACAAAACACGTTAGATTGGCCCAAAGTCAACTAGAATATGATCAGGTGACTCCTGTTATCAAAACCTTGCCACTTCACCAAAAATTAGTGCTATTCTCAATCTGCTTAAACGAAGAGAACGGCCTGAGAAATATCTCAACAGGCGAAGTATACAGGACCTATGCAGAAGCGTGCTCGAAGATTGGTACAGAGCCATTGACGACCAGAAGAGTCTCCTCATTGCTTAATGAATTGGATACAATGGGACTTATCATGGCAAGAAACGTCAGCAAAGGTAGAGGTGGACGGAGTAAGCAAGTTAACTCTGCAATTCCAAAGGCTATAGATGCTATCGTCCTAATGAGTGAAAGTGAAACTCTGGTGAACGAGGCCGCAATGGGCAAGTATAATCTTCAAGGGCATCTATAGGGATAGTTCAGACAACGGTTAAACAGAGGTTCCGGGACGGCGGCTCGATGTCAGAAGTTGACCAAGAGTGGATGGAAGTCCTGAAGAGCCCCAGTATTACTATGTCTGTTGGCTCATTTTTACTGGGCTCATGGATGGCATTTCTTACCCTTTTCAACATAACTTCTGGAGTATATTCGGATGGTAGAAAGGTGAACTGGGTGGACTTCATCACTAATGGCCCGGTTACAAATTCTGCTCATGAGATCGGACTAAACTTCCCGGATGATTTCATCTTTGCAATAATCAGTGCAGCACTAATTGGCATAGGAGTAATGGGGATAGGCTCCTCAAGAGAGGATGGCTTTGGTGGCTGGATTTCCGGACTACCAAATGAACGGATAATGAAAAGTCTGATTTCCCCTAACCTAGATATTGTTAGAACCATAGCAAGTTGGATGATGCTATTGG
Organism: uncultured Candidatus Poseidoniales archaeon; assembly: GCA_902530535.1. GTDB lineage: Archaea > Thermoplasmatota > Poseidoniia > Poseidoniales > Thalassarchaeaceae > UBA36. The sequence continues at coordinate 20,807 of CACAAP010000014.1, read as the reverse complement.
GTATTGTCTACTACTTTGGATGGAGCCTCAGGGAAACAACATGGGTTGACCCAGGAGTATACTCAGTCATGATTGCGCTAGTTTCAGTTGGTTTGGGCCTTCATTGGATTAGGGATGCTGAGAACTAGTCTGTGGAAAAAGCTCTTAGGAGATTTCTGCACCTAATCTTTGATTCTTCGTCACACCACCTAATGACTAAACCCCTTTCTGGTTGCCCATAAAGAACTACAGAGCCAATGGGTGCCATCGGATGTAGAAGAAGCGGAGAAAGGTCCTCTTCACCGACTACTCTGATAATGCTGCTCTCTTCGTTTTCCATCCATGATGAGATTGAAGATTCGCATGATTTTAGGAGCGATCTGGATAAAGATCCTGCTGGACTAATACATTCAAGAAGATTATCATACAAACTGAAGTCAATTTCATTCGAGCCCTCCCAATCTTCGCGCTTGGTTTGTCCGTCGACTATTGCTATATCTGCTGGTCTTCCTGAATTCTGAAAAGCTAGGACGGTGACATCTCCGACGGCAATTAGTGGGCCGGAAAATTTTGTAGATTCTACTATCCTAGAGATGGCTTCCAATGCAGCCACGGTAATATCCTCCTCGGGCCCCTCGATTAGTTCTCCAAATGGTTCTTTGAGTTGGGACTCTACCTCGGGAGTCATAATTGGGTCTGAAGTTCTGAAAAGTTCGGGAATCCATGGCATCCCCTCCCTGTCTATGTGACCGTCCCTGATTCTTGAGCTAGAAATTGGCTCCCCATCCCAAGAAGTGACTCTCTCTACAGAGATAATATCTAGTGGAGAAAATTCATCTTTTTGCCTGAGAGAGTTGATTTCCAAGCATTCCTGCATTGTTTCAGTAGTGCATATAATTGCTGATGCCTCAGTTGATTGCAAGGATGGTCCGAATTTGTCATCGAGTTGATGAGTTGTAATTCGAGAGGAGTGTTCTGATGTGGCATCGATCAAATCGGACTCTCTATAATGCCAGTCTTGGATACGTCGATCCTTCGACCTGGCTAACTCATCATTGGTTATCCAGACTTGGATGTTCTTGCAATGTGCAAGACCAGCAGTAATCAAGGACATGTGTCCGGCATGAAATCTATCAAAAGTGCCACCAATTAATCCTATTTCGTGCTTCTTTTTCTCCACCCAAAACACCTGAACTTTCAGTGTGCCCCGGGGCGTAACGGCAACCTTCACTGCTTTGCTCTGGCGCCTGACCCACCCCGGGACGTCTGTCGGACTGCGGGGTAGTCCCTTGATTCATTCTATTCCGTCCTCAGGGGACCTACGCAGTCCGGCCACCCGATTTGCGCCATCGATCATTCTCTCGGAAGAGTCACGATGGTCTTCGACGGATGGTCACCCAATCCGTGGTGCCGTGTTTCATCCTCCACCTCCGGCGAGGGGGTTTCGTCCGCACGGTGTTGCCGGCTGGGCAACACTACGCCTGCAGTTTTGCTCAAGAACCCAACGGTTGGGCGGAACTATCGATATTCCTGAGTCCTTCGTGAAATCCGGACTTCCGGAGAATTAGACTTTCTGAAACACCTATGTCGCCATCGATAATCATCTCCAGAGTGAAGTTGGGCCATTTCTCTAGTGGTTGTGCTAGCCAACCTGATAGTTTATGAGAGAGCCCAACAGATGGATTAGAGCCTTCTCTAATTGATTCTAACGCGGATAGTAAATCCCAGAGGTGATTCATAGAATTGACATCGCCTACCTCAGAACTAACAGAACGTAAGTGGTTCTGAAGTAAAGGTAAAATTTCGATATCACATCCTCGATTAATTATTGAAGATAGGCCTGGAGAGCATGAAGCCTCTCCTCTCGGCCTAAGTACAGTTGAACACCAAGGAATATTTAGGCTGAAGAATTCGTCTATAATGGTGCTATTCAGTATCATTTTCAAGAATTCCGATGAAAATGGCGCCCACCACGAATTGGGGATATGTGTGATGAATAACAGTATATCTTCTAGTTTAGCCTCTCTTTTCCCTAAAGCGTGGTCATAAAGCCTAGACCAAGTATTGAGGTGATGTCCCTCTGGGAGTGAGTTTCCGATGTCTCTAATTCTTACAATTAGCCTATCGAAAACCGCTTTCTCTAGATTTCCAGAAGTAAAGAGCCAGTTTATGCCATCCAGAGCCCCAAGAGACTCAGTCGGTGGCTCAGATAGCCATGCCTCAACGGCCCAGCCAATGATGTCATGATGCGTCTCTTTAGGCATCCATGCTGAGTTCTGAATAAAGTGAGAAGCCAGCCAAGAAGCACCGGAATTGGCTTGACTTGGATCGATCGCGGGCCATGATCTTAACAGATTATCCGGATTCTCTCTAAGTTTGGAGGTTAAAGTTCGTGAGAAAATTTCCTTTACTGATTTTGGGGCTTGATCGGCCAATTCTGAAATCTTCTCAATTGGAACATAGTCCAGATCAAGTAGTGCTATCCATTCTGAATCCAATCTTGAGGAAACTCTCTGCCATCTTTGCCACCTAGTTGTCCTTGGAGATGCTATCCAGGACGCGAGTGGATACATTGCCTCCATTTGATTCGCCCATTCTTCATCACCATCAGGAAATTGAGAGACGGCAGAGCTAATTATAGAAGCTGAATTTCTGGCTATTTCTTGTTTGTATTCATCATCCTCAGAAGGGACTTTCAAAATTTGCCATGGAGAAATCGTAGTGCTCTCTGGTTCTGCTGGATAGTCTGTGATTTTTCCTCTTTCTACCATCCTTACTGGTATCCTCTCCCCACTTCCAGTACGATAACTCAACCATGGAAGTGTTCGAATCTTATCTACTTCAAGCACAGTGAATGAAGAGAATTGATCTGGTAGATGGTCTAAAATTACTAGTCTAAGATTCTGCTTAGATGCAATTCTAGACATTAATGCACTTGTCAAATCATGTCTGATCTCTATTACTAGTGGGGTTGAATCATTATCCATGGACCATCTGATGATAGACTCTGATGCGTTTTTACCCAGACCCCTCAACTCGATTGATCTGATTCCCGATTCATCGTTTGAGAATTTTCTTCCCACCCAATCCTTCCTAAATTTTCTAATCGTAGACTCTGGAACCTTTATTCTTCTAGAGGATGAAATCCTATCAATCAACGAGTTTAACCTCCTTCTCCTTTCAGACTCTGAAAGCCTAGGATGGGCTTTCTTAATCCAATATCTAAGTGCCCCGATTGGGTATTCTTCGCCTTCCATTCCCAATCCACTGAGATCTGCAATGACCAGTGAGTTTGACCTAGCTGACCTCAGTAGAACAGAAAGTGGGAGTCTTTCCTTGATGGTAGCAGCGATGGGTTGAGTTGGTCTAACATCTGGAGATTTGCTATGAGGTGAGCCAAGAGTCCAATCTCCTCTATGATGAGTGGCCTCGTCCAAGGGGGCAGAGTAAATCTGATTTGGTTGAGAAAACCATTCTCCCGGTGAAATTATCGAGCTAGTAGATGGGTGCAGGAGCTTAGCCCTGATAACTCCGAAGATTTGTGGTTTTTCTGCATATGACTCTATACTTCCTGGGCCGGCAAACTCGGGAGGTGAATCTAGGATCGTCATTTTCTCTCTATCGAACCAACGAGGGTTAGCCTCAGAAAGAACTGCCCAACTCCAAGAGACCCCCTTGTTTCTTGTGGACATAGTAGTCTCTGAGATTAGGGTCGCAATTCGGTTTGGAATCTGCACCAAGGGTTCCCTTGGAATACTCAAAAAACACAAAGTTAGATTTTCTTCGTCCCTGGACAATACACAGCAGTAATCTGAGTTTGAGGATGGCGCCTTCAACTCAATTACTTTCGACCACTCGTCATCCTCTAGAGCCCTCCAACCATCCTCAGTGAGTCTGATTCTTGCGCCCCTGGAACCAGGAGGAAGGTCACTTGTAGCCAGACCCTCGACCCTCATACGACTGATTTCAGCAGAAACGTGAGGCATTCTGAGTCCTGATTCTGAAGACAAAAGAGAGACTGTAGCTTCACCATCTGAGAGCAGGGAGAGAATCCTGCGACGATGCTTACTTCTGATTTTCTTCGGATCATCGTGGACGAATCTATGGGAAGCATCTGACACGAAAAAACACCTACAGAACGATACTCTATGAAAGATAGTAATAAAATATTTGTTTTAGTTACATTTAGTTATAACTTTCCAGTGGAAATATCAGTTATTCGAATGTGCAGTGGAAAAAACATATAGAAAATGCAAAAAAACTGTCATTATTTGTAACCAAGAAGAGAAAAAACATACAGAAGCATTATATTACCATCCGCTATCCTGAGAAAAGTGGACATTGTGGGAGTCCCAAGAACAAGAAGAGTGAGAATATGAGGACCACGAGACTGAGACAAAAGATCAAGAAATTCTTAGATGAAAGAGGAGAGGCAAACACCACGGAAATACTAGAACATGTTAACTCAACTATGAGGCATGGAACTACTCCGCAGCAGCTAGGGAATGTTCTTTCAAAGGACAAAGACATACTGAAGGTGGCTACGACCAAGAGGGGTGGAGCACTTTCTGGTAGATACGAAATCTGTGTCTGGCAGGTTCGCCCAGGCGCATTGGAAGAGAAGGCCTGATTACGACTCTAGGTCCTTACTCCAATCACCAAATCTGGCCAAGCTATTCATTTTCGCCCTATGCGAAAATGCTGTTTGGCTAGATATGCCAGAATCTCCAGTATCCTCTGCCCACTTTCGTAGGGCGTCTGCTTGTAGCGCCCTACCATAGGAGTATGATAGCTCCCAAGGGTGCTCGAGAGACATCTTATTCATCAAATTGAGGTGAGCGGTCGCATCTTCGTCAGATTGTCCTCCAGATAGGAATACTATACCGGGGAGATCGTGAGGAACATGATTTGTTAGACATTCTACAGTGAGATTTGCAACCTCCTCTCGAGAAATCTGGTTCTCACAATCATTGCCTTGAATTATCATATTTGGTTTTAGCAATGCTCCGGGAATATGTACTCCTTGGCTTTCACACTCAGAGAAGGTAGCATCCAAAATTTCTGCCGTGACTTCGTAGCATCTTCTAGCATCATGGTCACCGTCCATCAGAACCTCTGGTTCGATTATAGGTACTAGCCCCTGCTCCTGGCAGATTGCTGAGTACCTTGCCAGGGCATGTGCATTCGTGGTAATGCACGCTTTGGTTGGAAGTCCTTCATCGATCCTAATTACTGCACGCCATTTAGCGAATCTGGCACCCATTGCGAAATACTCAGAACATCTTTCTCTAAGTCCATCGAGTCCCTCTGTGATTTTCTCACCCTCATGATTGGCTAGTTCCTTTGCTCCAGTGTCGACCTTTATTCCTGGAAGGATTCCCCTACTGGATAGTTCGGCGGGTATTGGATTCCCATCTTTCATTGTCTGACGGATTGTTTCATCGAATAGGATAACGCCACTAATTGCAGATTCGTAACCCTCCGTGGAGAAGAGATTCGTACGATATGCCCTTCTAGTCTCAGATGATGCTTCCACACCTACTGCTTCCAAGCGATTGGACATAGTCCCGTTGCTCTCGTCTGCAGCAAGTATGCCTCTTCCTGAGGAGACCAAAAATCTAGCATTTTTTTCCAACAATTCCCTATCCATCTTCTTTCCTCGGAGTAGTGGAGGGGGCAGTAAGAAAAGAAACCATCGTCAATGTTTATTATAATTGAAAGGGAGTATCGTCCCTCTAAATTGTAGTTGAAACGAAGTAGTGTTCTTTTGATTTGACATCTATAATCTCGGAATGAACACTATAGGACCCCTTTCCAAGGTCTTCAACTCCTTTTGTTCTACCGTCACAAACACCAGTACCAATGAAAATTGAGTCTTCCGTCGAACAGAGTTCGTCCCGAGACCAGATTCTCTCTATATCTCCTTCAATCATTTCCTCTGCTCTCTCCCTGTGTCCTTCGTTCTTGAACACAAGTCTTCCCTCAAATGGAGCATCGAGACCTCTGAGAGCGGTTGCTGTAATCACTCCTTCCGGGGCTGCCCCTATCCCCATCAACATATCAATTTCTGATTCAGGATCTGCAGCGTTCAGTGCTGCAGCTATGTCCCCATCACCAATCAGTACCGGAGAAATTCCCATATCCTTCAGATTTCTAATCAAATCTTCATGCCTAGGTCTGTCCATCACCACTACTTGCATGTCGGATGGGCTCTTACCCAATGCATCTGAGGCCCCCTCAATATTGTAATCGACATCTGCTTCCAAGCTAATAGAGTCGAATATCTCGGAAGGTCCTGCTATCTTATCCATGTAGCAATCCGGAGCATGCAATAGAGACCCCCGTGGGGCTGCAGCCAGTACTGCCATTGCATTTGGGAGATCCTTTGCTACGTGATTAGTACATTCGAGAGGATCAACAGCGATGTCTATCGATGGAGCATTGAGATCTCCTTGCTTGGATCCGAGAGGCTCCCCGATCCATAGCATCGGAGCGTCGTCCCTCTCACCCTCACCAATGGCAACTCTGCCATCGAAGGGAACAGAGTCGAAGATTGCACGCATTGCTTCGACGGCGGCTCCGTCGGCTCCCTTTCCATCCCCCAGACCCCTCCAACTTGAAGCAGCGATAGCTGCAGCCTCTGTGGCCTTGAGAAAATCTGGAATTAGGTCTGCCGTTGGCACGCCCTCGTGAAAGGGTCATAGAATTCAATCCTGCGGATGTGACTTCTTCTTTCTTAGGACTCGTATATCCTCAATTCTTACTTCGGGATACTGCCCTTCCTTATCCTTCTCTATCGGCTTCAACATGTCCCAAGCGCAAAGTAAACCAGCGCTTACTCCACACAGAGCTTCCATCTCAACCCCAGTTGTCCAATGAGTCCTGACTGTAACATTACACCTCAGTCCTCTTTCTTCTAACACCCACTCCACGTGGCATCCCTCGATGGGTATGGGGTGACAGTGGGGAAGGGTGCGAGAGGTCTCTTTGACGGCCTGAATCGCAGAAATAGTTGAGGCTTCACGGACATCTCCCTTAGGAGAAGACCCATTTGCCACTGCGTCAATAGATTCTGGCTTTAGCAGAATCATGCCAGTAGCAATGGCCTCCCTCTCTAAAATTGGTTTCGAACCCACGTCAACTATTCCAGACCAACTGTCGCCCATCACTTCACCACCCTATCCGAATAAGTCCACCCTATTCAGGCACACGGGACTTGAGTTGTAGATTCAAACGGCCCTATCCAAGACCTGCCTTCCAGAATTCTCCGTCCTCCCTAAACTCCTTCTTCCAGAGAGGAGCCTGCCTCTTTAGTTCAGAAATCAGCCAAGAACATGCGGTAAAGCCTTCGGCCCTATGAGCCGAACCTACATGGATGCAAACGATCTCTTGGCCGGGTTCAACGAATCCAGTTCTATGTGAGATAACAATAGAGCTTACCCCGAATGTGGAAATTGCTTCTTCTGCAATACTCCTAAGCACCTTCGGAAGTTCATCCTCCCAAGCATCGAACTCTAGTCCTTTAACTGGGACTCCATCCTCATTGTCCCTAGTTAATCCAACGAAACTGACTACGCTACCGCAACTCTTGGAGTCGATAATGCTCCGAAGTCTGGAGATATCCAGAGATTTACTGTCAACCTCAATATGGACTGCCACGGTACCCCATGGGATTTATCCCTTGAAACCGACGGATGACCCAACCGTTCAAGCGAACATAGCAGGTCGCGAAACCGTGAGCGTCGAAGTGCACATCCTTGGAGCAGGTCTCTCGGGCCTCTCATCTGCAACGATATTGGCTAAAGCCGGGAAGGATGTTCACGTTCATGAAATCCGGTCCGATAGCGGAGCAAGGTTCGATGGGGACTTCCAGGGTATCGAGAATTGGACGAGCGAGATTGACTTCTTCGAAGAGTTAGCAGATTGGGGATTCGACCCGACTGAGTTCAAGTCTGATTCATTCGGGATCATTGATCTAATCCACCCAGATGATGTTGTGACCAATCCAAAAACGGAAGGTGTTGCTTTCAGAGTAGTTGAGAGAGGCACTGCGGAGCATACAATAGATCAGGCATTCAAGAGGATGGCCTTGGACTCTGGAGTGAAGATACACTATGGAGTCAAGAAATCCCCTCAGGAGTGCGACATAGTTGCCGCAGGACCTAGAGAGTCGAGTGCCGTCGCATACGGTGAGATATTCCATACAAGGCACCGGAACCTAGTTGCTTTCCAATTGAATGACAAGTTGGCTCCTGGTGCATACTCTTACTTGATTATTATAGATGGAATCGGACTTATTTGCACTTGTCTCTGGCGTAAGCAAAGGAATAGTGGGAGATACCTGGATGAAACAATAGCGTGGTATGAACGAAATTACGACTTGGATAGGGAGCCGATAAAGAGGGTCGGAGGGAAGGGGGACTTCGGAATACCTACCAAGTACGTCCATGAGGAAAGGCTGTACGTTGGGGAGGCTGGAGGTCTACAGGACTTCATGTGGGGTTTTGGCATGAGATACGCAATAACGAGTGGAGTGCTGGCGGCTAAGTCATTACTGGGGGAATTCGAGTACGAAAAAGAGGTGAGGGGGAGGCTTGTACCTCTTGTAAAGGCCAGCGCGATAAATCGTTTCCTGATGAATAGGGTTGGTAATAGAGGATTCAAGATGGTAGCAAACCAGTGGATGAGGGATCAGAAGAGGAGTGGCGACGGATTGAACTTCATGCGTTGGCTGTACAAACCCGGACTATTTCGAAGGGCATTGTGGCCGATTGTCAAGATTGGGATGCTGAGAAGGAAGGATCTGTCTGACGGGAGGGTTGTCCATAGGATGCCCTTCAGAAAGTCGCTAAAGAGAGATTCATGGGACCCTAGCATTGAGGCTGAAAGAGTTCGTGAGCAATGGAAATCTACCAGAAGCAAGGGGGGGGCTGTATCGTTCAAAGAGTCGGATGCATAGCCTAGTATTGTCTCCGTTTGATTGATATGGCTGGACTAAGTCGTGAGAGCATGACGTCTTGGCCAGAACTTAAGCCCATGAAGAATCGTCTCGTTAACTATGGAGAGACAGAAAACGGAGTCGCGATTATTGAGCTCATTTCCGATTCTGCCGGAGAGCCACTTGAGGGAGATAAGACACCGGTTAACACCTATACAAGGGAAATGTGGCACGACATTGACGATGCTATACTTGAGGCAAGATTCAATGACGACATATCGGTAATTCTGATCACGGGACACGGTGAAAAATTCTTCTCTGCAGGTGCTAGCATAAAGTATCTGAACACTCTGTCTCCGAGATACAAGTACTTCTTCTGTCTGCACGCCAACGAGACTCTGTCCCGTTTGGAGCAGACTCCCAAGTTGGTCATAGCCGCACTTAACGGACATACGGTTGGAGGCGGACTGGAGATTGCCATGGCCGCTGACATTCGGATAGCCAGAAAGGGCAATTACCAGGTAGGACTGCCTGAGGTCGCTCTCGGAGTATTGGCGGGCACAGGTGGAACGGCTAGACTGTCTAGACTGGTTGGAAAAGCCAAAGCGATGGAGATAATGGTTACAGGAAGGAAGTTCTCCTTCGAGGAATCCAGGGAAATGGATCTAGTCCACGACATCTATGACTCACTGAGCCTAGATGAGTTTAGGCAGGACGTTCTTGACTACGCTGGAAGGTTCTCGCTGCCATTCGCAGCCTCAAAGGCAATAGGGAACATCAAGAGAAGCGTGCAGAGCGGTATGGAGATACCGCTTGAGTACCATCTTGCTCTTGAAAGAGAGTTGCAATCTGATCTATTCCAATCAGAAGACGCTAAGGAAGGGATCAGGGCATACGTTGACAGGAAGACGCCCAGGTTTGAAGGAAAGTAGACTCTCTATTTGTAGAGGAGAAAAGCAACCTCTGAAATACCCCTTAATGTTGGGGCATTTCATGACAGAGACTGACGTAGTTCAGAATTATCCGACAAACTTTGAGGCTTGGATTGAGGAGTTCAATGACTGGCAGACGAGAATAGGGTTCGACCCCTCCTGGTTGGGCGATTACAGGTTCGATATCAAGTTCGATTGGGACACAGCCGGAGGGGAAATAGAGTTCGGTGACTTCGAAGGTATGCCCAAGTGGGAAAGGAGGATGCAGATACCTCAACAGAATATTACTGATGCAATCATCACTATGGTGAGCGTGCAGGGAGATACCGAGTTCGCAAGCGTTGAGCAGCAGAACCACCTCCTTGAAACCGCACCTACCGAGTACGACAAGAAGTCTGCTCTAAGGATAATGTGTGAAGAGCAGAGGCACGGATGGCAGATGGCCTACCTACTGTGCACATTCTTCGGAGAGCAGGGCGTGAGGGAAGCTGCCAAGCTTCTCGAGAGGAACGCACAGGAAGGAACCAGGATACTAGGGTCTTTCAACGAGCCAATCGATCACTGGCTTGACTTCTTTATGTTCACCCACTTCATAGACCGAGACGGAAAGTATCAGCTGAAAATGCTGAGTACCTCCTCCTTCAAGCCACTTGCTGCTAGTATGGGGCCAATGCTAAAGGAGGAGTCCTTCCACCTAGGAACTGGAGCAAACGGTCTTCGTAGAGTCGTCAAGCAAGGAGTGATTCCTTGCTCACTCATCCAGAAATACATCAACAAGTGGGTCAGTACAGGATTGGACCTTTTCGGAACAGATGACTCCAGCAGCGCCCAATGGGCGTACGTCTACGGAATCAAGGGTAGGTACGATGAGAGAGAGGCTGGTACAGAGGCAGACAGAGAGCATCTGAACGAAGCTAGCAGAGATCTATACTTCCAAGAGCTTAGAGAGGAGATGAGGAGGATCAGCAAGGCTCGCAAGGAAGGAGAGCCCGAGTTGTACATACCCTCTGACAAATTCAAGAGGGGCATAGGGAAGTACGCAGGAAAGAATTACACTGTCGAAGGTGAATCCTTCGACGGATCGGAAGAAGAATATCAGGCCTATCTGGATTCCGTCCTTCCTACTGACGAGGACGAGGAAACCCTAGTCAACGTGTACATGAAGGAAGACTGGATCCAGTACAGAGAGTGGAAGGGGAACTAGTAGGAGTGACTAATATGCAGCACGTTGCGCTATCTTCCTTCGACAAGGACGCATGCCGTCCATTCTTCGAAAGGCTCACCGATCTTTTCCATGACCATCATCACTCTCATGGTCAGGACTGGGCTTCATACGAGGAGCTGCTATACAAGGTCCGAAGACCATACACTCCAGAGATGCTTGACATGATTGACGATTGGATGGGTCTCGGAAAAAGAGAATGGAAAGAGGAAACACAGCGAGAGGTATTGCTATCCCTATACGCAATCAAGTATCCGGACACCCTTCTTATCGAGAGCTTGACGGACAAGGCAAGGTCTGATGTCAGGAGGCTTTCCGCTTACCTTCACTTCACTCACCATACCTACTCGATATGGGACGAGGATACCAGGAAAGGTCTGTCAAAGCTGGGGATTCATATCCCTTCCCTCGAGCATGCAGACCCATTCGTATACGGCGCATACATTTCATCAATCGAGCTTCTAAAGGACGTGGCTCCATTCACATGCTTCCTAGAACATGACGTCCCGCGACAGAGACTCTTCCAGTCAGCACTCGCGGCTTATGGGCGTGAAGGTTAGTACGGCTTATTGAGGGGGATACTCTCCGCATCTCGTGGAAATTCGCAAAGTAGGGATCGTCGGTGCTGGTGCCATGGGCTCTGGCATAGCGCAGGTTTGCGCTCAGACCGGATGGGAGACGGTACTCTACGACGCATTTCCTGAATCTCTGAAGAAGGGCGAGGAGAGCATACTGAGTTTCTGGCAGAGGGGCATAGAGAAAGGTAAGACCAGCGAGGTTGAGGTTTCATCATGGAAGGCTAACCTGCGTACCTCCTCTGACATAGATGAGGCTTCCAGAGGGATGGACCTGATTATAGAGGCAGTGCCCGAGAAGATTGAGCTGAAGAAATCAGTCTTCCGAGAGTTAGAAGGATTGGCACCCAAGGAAGCAGTTCTGGCAACAAACACTTCTGGGCTCTCTATTTCGGAGATTGCCGCGGAAATCGAAAATTCCGGGAGGTTCGTTGGTTTGCACTTCTTCAATCCAGTACCTCTGATGCCATTACTAGAGATAGTGAGGCACGGAGAAACATCAGAGGAAACGGTCACGATTTCTAAGAAAGTAGGGGAGTCTCTGGGCAAGACCACGATACTGGTGAATGACGTTCCAGGATTCGCCACCAGCAGACTGGGAGTAGTTCTGGGGAACGAGGCAATCAGAATGCTGGCAGAGGGAGTTGCATCAGCGAGTGATATTGACACTGCGATGAAATTGGGTTATCGCCATCCCATGGGCCCTTTGGAGCTATCCGATCTAGTGGGTCTCGATGTTAGAATGGACATTCTGAACAGTTTGGCCGAGGCGTTCGAGGACGAATCATACAGACCCCACCCACTACTGAAAAAACTGGTGGAATCCGGAGATCTGGGCAAGAAGACAGGGAGGGGCATCTACGACTGGACATCTGGTAGCAGGGAAGAGAGAATTTAGCCCCGAGACTACCAAGTCCCTTCGAAGTAGCACTCCCCTGAGCATGTGTCGGTGATCTGGCCGCTCAAGAGAAAGTCAGTAGCCAAGTCGACGGCGGGATCGTAACCCAGAACCTGGTTATGCGCTAGAGAATGGTATTCCATAGGCCCCTGTATGTTTCCCGAAGGTACGGCTGGGAATCTACCATCGAAGTAAACTATCGCTGAACCGGAAACTGGAGCCTCGGTGACATCGAGACCATAGGGGTGATATGTGGAGTTTGCAAGAACTGGAATCCCCGAAGTTCTAGAGGCTCGATCAGCGGAGAGTGTCGTGACCTGTGCATCATTGATTGAAACCACGTAGAGTATCTCGTAGGGATGTAGTTCCCCGTCCATTCCCCCATCAATGAAGGGGAGGTATGTTTCGGGTTCGGTCGTATCCCACATAGATTGCATTAATGCGAGAAGAATCGACCTGTCCATTGTAGATTCGTAAGCAAGTGGAGAAGAGAAAAGCTCCTCGAATTGAGTGTACTGTGTGGATCTCTCGGCAATGAAGCTGAAAGATGAACCTGCTACCCAAAGGACTCCTCGATCAATTTCTGGGATTAGGGACAGCATCGAAGGGCCCCTAATTCCCCCTAGAGATACTCCCATGTAATCGATATCAGTAGTGTCCACCAAGTTAACCCCGTTGTGATAGAATTCGGGGAGATCAGAGCAAACCCCTTTGATGGTAGTGACCATTGCAAGATGGTTGATTACAGATTGCTGGAGCCTCTCGGACTGGTGCTGCAGATAGTTCACGTTCATCAATCCGAAGGTGACAGCACCGAAGTCCCCATCTGAACTCCAACCCTTGAAGTCAGTTCCTATTGTGGCGACTCCAGAATCATTCGCCCATCCTCTGAAGCCAGAGACCATTCCCTCTCCATCTCCTAGGAAGCCATGACCTAGTACTACAAGCGGCGCAGGTTGTGAGGAGTCTGCAGCGGACTGGGGGATAGTAACTGTGAACACAACCTCTGTCATGAAGTTGAATCTGGGGGTTCCGTCCTCAGAACGAGTCATTGGAGTTGGGGGGTAGGTGGATTGAAGATAGTGAGGAGTCGTGATAGTCCCACTTATTCTCCTGAGGGTTGTGTTGTCTTCGGCATAGTTCTCAGTCACAGATGTGACATTGCACCCTATCCCATTTTCCCCAAGTAATTGAGTCGCATTATTCCTCATCGAGATTATGTCGCCTATGATTGATTGACTGGATGCTGTGTGAAACCACCATGCACTGGTCAGATACTGCCTTTCGTAGCCAATCTCGGAAAGAGAGGAGAACATATCTTCGTAGCTGGATCTGAGAGACTCTATCTGTTGATTGTCAGTTACTGATCCATCTCTCAATGCCTTGAATCCTGGGAATGGTTCCACCTGTACACCGTCCACATCTATCAGATTCCTGAATGCAACTGCATACTGAGTGTTGTGATCGAGTCCTCTGAGGGTTCGCACATGGACGAGGGTTTGCTCGTCTTCCTGTGTTCTGGACGAGATTTCCACCCAATGTTCCAGCATCTGACCGGTGTCCATATTCAGAAGCAGACTATTATGGCCGGGGAGGGCCGATGAGGAGATGGAGTCTTGAGAGGCTAGTCCGGAAATATCTGGAAGGCTGCTGAACGTCGTAAATATCTGTGTAGATGGGGAGTGGCCATCCTTGTTATCTAGCATATGAAAATCTTCTGATGGAGCGGAAGCCGAGTCGGGTATAGCCTGCCCATCGATGTCCAACCTATACCCAGTATCGGTTCCGGAATCAGAATCAAGGAATGCAGACGAAGGGAATGGCAGAAGGCAATGATCCGGATTAGTATTGTCACAGAAACTAGTTCCCGATATTGAAATCTCTTGCTCTAAGGCCCAGTCATCCACGGTAGTATCTTCGATTTCACAGGAGTCTCCTATGATTGCTGAACAATCTTCAATTTCCGGATCTTCTGATGTTTCATCACTTAGACATCCTGATAGCAACAATAGAGAGACAAGCAGAGTAGTAATTGTTCTTTGGCGAGACATGGGCACTGCATAACGAATGGACAATTAGTTATGAATTGAATCTAAGATGTTAGCATTTGGTGGAAGTGATGGACACCTATCTCCTTGGAAGGGGAGTATCGCCCTCTTTCATAAGACACTGATGATACTCCCCTGTGTGTCGACTCTACTACAAATTGATCTTCCTCCTCGACCTTGTCCAAGTCCCCTCCGGCACCCTTCCCTAGGAATTTCTTGTCCCATACAAATCCATAGTACTCTATCCTAGTTCGATCAACTGACAATGGGAGGACTAAGTTGACAGAGAGGCCCCATGGATAGAAGTTGAGCATTAGACCCGGATATATCCAGTAATAATAAGCTGCAACTTTTAGCCCGAAGTCGGGTGATTCCTCGGGAATCTCAAAGATAGTCTCTCCGTCGCTAGCGATACCAATCTGTAGCACTCCACCATCGAAAATCTCAGTTCTATAATCGTCATAGTCCAGAGCACTATTGAGGTCATTGTGAACGAATGGGATGTGGAAGCCCTCCAAGTAGTTATCAACGTACAGGGCCCAATTTGCTCTGATTTCATAGCACCTATTCCTGGAATGGTCATATTCGAATTTCTCTATTGGCATCCATCCAACCCTAGCTTCCATCTCATTCAAGCAGGCTTCCAAACCAGATGGCTCTAAACCAGTGAAAACCAGTCCCTTCCAGGATATAGAAGGGAATGTCCTGAGATCATCTTGAGCAGTCGGAAAGTCTTCTGTCAGGTCGAACTCGGGCATCGATTTCATACTCCCGTCTAATCCAAAGGTTCGACCATGATACGGGCACTGAAGAGTGCTTCTGGAGCAACTTCCATCCACCAATATCATTCCTCTGTGGGTGCAAACATTCGATATGCATCTGATCTCATCTCCGGATACCATCATCATTGGCTCTCCCAGCAAACTCTCAAGATGTCGCAGCTCAATTGCCGACTTGCCGGAAAGTTGGCTCTCGTGGGCTGCAAAGTGCCAATTCATCGAAAATCTCTCCATGATGTGCTCGAATTTTTCAGGATCTGTGTAGAATGCCGACGGAAGGGTGTGAGCTTTTCGAATATCAGGGTCAATAATTGCAGACAAGGTTAGCGCCGGACATCCCTAGACACATTCTGATGTAGCCATTTCGACGTTGACCATATGCTCAGCGAAGCTCTCGACTCGCGCTTTGTTGACCCCTAGATCAGAAACACCTAGGCGTGACTGTGAGTAAACATACAGTACGCTATCGCCATTATCACAGAAACCTTGCACCAAGAAGTCGTCTGGAAACCTCAGGATTAGAGTTCTGAACACTGCATGGGTTTGTTCGGGCCAATCTCCTATGGTACTTGTTCCCGATTGGGAATCGATCCATTTCCTGACTTCATCCATTACCTCGAGTAAACTAGCGTTGATTCTAATCTCTGTGAGGTTTCCACTTCTATGGTGATTTGGTGCGATTAATGAGCAATTAATCGAATCTTCGGGACAGTTTGTTGGGAAATTGTCCGGTTCTATTGGGCTATCTGGGGCTGCAATTTGTATGGCAAATACTACTCCAGCGTATGTGATAATTATTCCAAACACGAGCAAGTAGGCTCTACCTTTCTTACTCACGAGTCACCCTCAGCGACAACGACTTTTGATGCTCTGAGGATGCGGTCGTGCATCCTGTATCCAGTTTCGATGACTTCTATTACACTTCCAGGATTTTGGCCTTCTGGGCAAGGTACTGTGGCAATCGCCTCCATGCAAGTAGGATCGAAATCATTTCCTAGGGCTTTGATCTCATTGATTCCCTCTGACTCTAGAGATGACCTGAGTCCATCTAGGGTAAGTCTCACACCTGCAATTACTGACTCTGTCCCTTCACCTACTTCTGTAGCTTCTAGAGCCTTGGAAAGGTGGTCTAAGGCTGGAATAAGCCTCCTAGCTAGAGAGGCGCCGCCGTACTTCAGAGTCTCAGAACGGTCCCTGGCAGCTCTTTGGGCAATGTTTACTGTTTCTGCCTTGGCATACTGAAGTTCCTCCTCCAGTTCGGAAACCCTAGCCTCGAAGTCTACTTCCTCAATGGGTGATTCCTCTGACCCGCCGTCTTCTGACTCTTCTGCCACGATGTTGGGCCGTAATAGTCCCTCAAGAAGCCAATGGTCCATCTCAGTCGGAGTAGAAGTATTCACCGGATGATTTCTGCTCTCGGTCCTTCCTGCTAGAAGGCTTGTTTATCCTTGGACGATGTGATTCTATGTCCCTCCTGAAAGTAACATCGGCATCGGATAGAAAGAGGTTCATTCCCTTTCGGAGTGATAGTGGGCCGATGGCCTTTCCATGATCCCCGCCCTCGCCTTGGAATACCAGAACAGAGTCGCTAACTATGTCCAGGAAGTAGGTATCATGGTCTATGACCATGGCAGCCTTCTCATTACTTTCCATGGTTCTCCTGATTGCTTTTGCAGCTTCCATTCTAGCATTGGCATCTAAATGTGCACTGGGCTCATCGAACAAATACAGATCCGCCTCCTTTCCCAAGCAGATAGCGATACTGACGGCCTGAAGTTCTCCTCCTGAAAGTTTAGTCGCATGCAAGTCAACCATTTTATCAACTTGTAGGGCTCTAGTTACTTGGGTATGGAATTCGCCACTTCGCCATTTTCCTCCTATCTCCGTATCTAGCCATTCTTGTACGGTTCCCTCGAAGTCTGCACGGACGTGCTGAGGTTTGTAGGATACCTTGGCATCCATGGTACACCAACCTTCGTCGGGATCTATCTCTCCTGCAATTATCTTCACCAGAGTTGTCTTTCCTGTGGCATTCGGACCAACTACTCCAACGACTTCAGCGGACTTCACCTCGCCCTTTCCTGTAGTCAGGCTGAAGTCTCCTAGAGTCTTCTCTATGTCTCCCCATTTTAGGATGGGAGTTCCTACCTCTTCACCGCGATTTCGTCCCCTCAGGAACTGTATCGGCTTGTCTCTAATCCTGACATTCTCCTCTGGGAGGAAGCCGTCAAGGTATGCATTTATCGCAGTCCTAGTGGATCTGGGGGGAGTAAAAATCCCATAGGCCGATCTCTCCCCATAGATGACGTGAATCAAATCACAGAGGACATCCAGAATTGCCAAATCGTGCTCTACTACCAGTACCCTCTTTCCCTTTTCTGCTAGCCCCCTAACCACTCCCACCATCCTCATTCTCTCATATATGTCCAAGTATGAAGATGGCTCGTCGAAGAAGTAGACGTCGGCCTCCTTGAGTAGGGTAGCACAAATCGCCACCCTCTGCAATTCGCCACCAGAGAGATCCCCAAGTTTTCTGTCTAGAATATGGGAGATTCCCATGAGTTCAGTGTAGTTTTCCATTTCTCCCCTATCGTCTACTCTTGCTAGAAGTTCCCTCACTTCTCCATCGAATATCCGTGGTAACTTATCGATGTACTGGGGCTTTACCGCAATGCTGACCTCGCCTGTAGACACCATTCCAAGGTAGTCTCTGAGTTCACCTCTTGGGAACGTGGAAATTACCTCCTCCCAATCTGGTGATGAATTTTCCCAATCCCCGAGATTTGGCCTGAACGTTCCAGAAAGGAGGTTTATGGCTGTGGACTTTCCAATTCCATTGGGACCTAGTATTCCTACTATCTGCTCTTGTCGAGGAGAAGGCAGGCGGAACAATCTGAATGCGTTCTCACCGTAGGAATGAGTGAGGTCGGTGTCCAGTTCCTCTGGAAGATTGATGATCTTGACGGCCCCATCGGGGCAGTGCTTGGCTCGAGTGAAGCAAACGGGACATGCCGTCTCCAGTATCTTGCATTTTGATCCCTCTACCTGAATGCATTCTCTTTCGCACATCTCTGAATACTTCTTCAGATACGCAAAGGCATTGCTGTTCGGTTTGCACCTCTCCTCAAGAAGAACAGCCACCCTCATGTCTAATCCTCCTTACTATTGAATAATACATCTTCCATACGAAAATTGATGCTGTGGCTATTACGATCAGAAACCAAAGAATCTGTACCTCGCGTACACATATCCTGCAAGTAGAATCTTCTCCGTCTTGGTCAGCTGAATCCTCTCTGTGAAAACATCTCCGTTCTTCTTGGTTATCTTGGCCATAATCGATTGGTAGAAAGATGCCATTGCTGCTGGGGAGTATCGAGCCGACTTGTCCAGATGGGAGAGTAGCTTGAAGGCACGCTGTCTGTATCCATCGGCTCTGTCCAAATACTCCTCTACGAAAGGAGCCCATCCAGGATGGTTGAGTAGTTCCTTGCCACTCTTCACATCTTCCTCTGAAATTCCCCATCTTGCTAAATCCTCCATTGGGAGGTATATTCGATCGCGCTGAGCATCTTCCGCGACGTCCCTGATAATGTTGATGAGTTGCATGAATACGCCCCAAGACTCTGCATATTCCTTGGCCTTTGGATCGTCGTATCCGTAAATCTCTATGCAGACTAGGCCGACTGTGGACGCAACCCTGTAGCAGTATGAATACAGTTCCTCGAAGGTCTGATACCTATTCTTGTGGAAGTCATTCTCCATACCACTGATCATATCGTCGAGAAGTTGCCTCTGAATACCGTATTTTCTAACAGTATCCTTGAGGGCAATAAAAATCGGATCGGTTGAAGTGACATTGCCGTACGCTGTGGATAGTTTCTTCCTGTAGTAGAATAGTTGCGACATCTTGTCATTGTAGGTCGATCTATCCAGTACTGGATCCCCTGGGCTCAGTCTCTCAATACTTGATCTATAGTCCACAGACTCCGGATCGTCCGATGATCCTCCGGGGAAAATATCCACGAAGTCCCCATCTGCGATGTCATCGGCCCTTCTACAGAAGGCGTAGTATGCCATTATTGACTGTCTCTTCTCTTCCGGGAGATACTTGAAGGAGTGGTAAAAATTTCCAGCCTCCCTACGAGTGAGTTCTTCGCAGAATTCGTATGATGTTTCTATCATATGCTCGGGGATTTCTGATTCTGACCATATTGCCGCATCGATATGCTTGAATGGGTCAAACAACTCTCCTCTTGATCCTATTACCCCCATAAATAGGGCCCCCTCCCTAACTGCCTCGATAGCAGTAATGCTGATTGCTCTAGCTGCTTCCTTTGTTAGGCCGACAGTCGCTCTGACGATATCGATCTGTGCTTCTTGACTGGTTGATGGTTCCGGAAAAATAGGTTCATGCAGATCGCCCTCGAGAACTATCTCGATGTCGGAATCCTTGCTCGGCTCCATAACTCTTCAGAAGCGGGCGGCATCGGGGTCCACTTGAATGTCTCCCGAGTGCGATTGGAATACGCATCGTTAGTTTTAGAGCTGAAAACACTCGAAAATATGTGATCAATCTCTTAGGAGTCTCTTGCTTGAGCCTTTGAACGGTACGGCCATGACGACCTGCTTGACTACCTCTTTGATCTCCGATCTATCAATCTTTATCCTGTCTTTTCGATCGAGAACGTTTCTACCCCTAAGTAGGGAAACTGTCCTCTTTCCAATTATTACTGGAAGCATGCAAGACCCTCTGAGGCGGAACTGCGAGTGAGGTATCATTTCGATGTACTGGATTGCTGACTCCAGATACTTAGAGGTCAAATCTAGATATTCGTCATAAAGTGGCCTGAAGGACTCCATTTTCGACTTGTCCAATAGGTCTTGTGGACTCAATTTGTGTTCTTCCAGACTTTTTCTGGGGATGTAGCATCGACCTAGAGCAAGGTCTGATGGAATATCTCTGAGGATGTTGATCATCTGTAGTGACTTACCGAATCTAACGCCTTTCTCGAATAGCTCTTTCTCCTTCTCAGAGTCTAATTTGAAAAGATGAGATAACGACATCCGGGTCCAGAATTCACCTACACTCCCAGCAACTCGATATGCATAGTCATCTAATTCATCATCTTTCTCTATAGAGGCGATATCCTCCTCTGCGAGAGAGAATCTATTCAAATCTAGAATCTGTCCACTGATGATGATTCCCAAGCATGAGCGAATTGCCTCCTGATCTGAATCAGAGAATCCTTCAATCCTGGACACCACTGCCTCTACATTCTTCAGAAGGAGTCCTTCCGATTTATTGGTTTGAAACTGTGAGAAGGAAGACAGTGCCGGAGCGTCCGAGGACCGTCCTTGTGTGAAATCATCGTATGACTCTAGAGCCTCCATGAGTTCCTTAGGTTCCCCGCCTTCCGAGTCTGCAATAGTATCAGA
>CACAAP010000013.1:0-35007 GCA_902530535.1 uncultured Candidatus Poseidoniales archaeon | reverse complement strand
TGCCTTATTCGGGGTTGCATCCCAAGTAAGGCAATTATTCATGCTGCTGAGAGGTTCGAGAATCTTCGACTTCACTCAGAAGGAGGGCATATGGGGCTTTCTGTTACAGGTGAGCCTGAAGTTGATATGAGGGCCATGGTATCTTGGAAAGACTCTATCGTCGACAGGCTGAACAAAGGAGTTGAAGGACTCCTAAAGGCGGCCGGCGCAGAGTTAGTTCAGGGTTGGGCAAAGTTCGATGGCCCCAAGACCTGTACCGTGGAAAAGGATGGTGAAGTACTAAAAATCGAAGCTGAAAATGTGATCATCGCTACGGGATCCAGTCACATCGACCTCCCATTCATGCCATGTGACGAGGAGTTCGTCCTATCTTCTACAGGGGCTCTAGATATGGATTCTCTACCTAAGAGCGTTGCAATAATTGGAGGGGGTTACATAGGGCTTGAACTGGGTTGCGCTCTTTCGAAACTCGGTACCGAAGTAACAGTTGTCGAAGGCATGGAAACCATTCTCGCAATAATGGATAAGGAAATACGCAGGCCATTGGATCTATGGCTAAAGAAAAACAACGTGACGGTTCATACCGAATCTCTAGCCAGAGGTGCTGAGATTAAAGGCAAAGGAGCATCCAGGAAGGTCGAGATAACATTCGAGAAAGATGGCTCTGAACAGACCTTGAAAGTGGACAAGGTACTAGTCACCGTTGGAAGGAAACCCAACACGAAGGGTTGGGGTCTGGAGAACATCGGAGCCAGGATGGACGGTTCAGGTAGGTTCATCAGAACGGATAGACAATGCAGAACATCAGTACCAGGAGTTTACGCGATTGGGGACGTATCTGGGGAGCCCATGCTGGCTCACAAGGCCAGTGCTGAAGGAGAGATGGTCGCGGAGATTATCGCTGGACACAAGAGGGAGTTCGACAAGGTCGCAATTCCTGCAATAGTTTTCACTGAGCCTGAGATTGTTTCAGTAGGTCTGACTCCCGATGAAGCCAAAGAGAGGGGAGAGGAAATCATAGTTGGAAAATTCCCTCTTGCTGCTAATGGAAGAGCCTTGAGCCTTGAGGCGGAAAAGACTGGGGGATTCATCAGAGTGACTGCTAGGGAGTCCGACCATGTCATCCTAGGTGTTCAGGCCGTTGGCAGCCACGTAGCAGAGTTGCACTCAGAATTCGTTCTCGCACTGGAGATGGGTGCATTACTGGAGGATGTTGCTGGGACGGTCCATGCCCATCCCACCATGTCGGAGGCATTCCATGAGAGCGTTCTCAAGACTCTAGGTCATGCTATCCACATAAGTTGAGGTTTCTGATGGGAAGAGTCGCCGTACTAAGGTGTGGAGTCGTGGAATACCACGTAATTTTTGAGTTGATGAAGGACCTCCAACGGAAGAGGATTGCAGGGGAAATAGGAGACACCCTGATCTTTGTTCAGCATCCAGAAGTAGTTACCATCGGTCCAAAGGCTGTTAGAGAAGAGGTTTCGGTTGACGGCTATCCAACTACTGAGACCGATAGGGGAGGAGGGGTGACATGGCACGGACCGGGGCAACTAGTCGTTTATCCGATCATAAAGTGGAGAGTCCACGAGCAGAGCATAAGAGGGGTGATAGGAAGCCTAGAGGATTGGGCGATAAAGGCGCTAAAGGAGTGTGGGATAACTTCCTACAAAAACCCAGAGATGCAGGGAGCCTGGGTTGACGGGCACAAGGTTTGCTCGATTGGGCTGTCTTTCCTCCACTGGGTTAGCAGGCATGGAATGTCGATAAACATCGATACCCCGGACAATCGAGTTGAGGGAATAGAATGCTGTGGGATTCCAGCAGGAAAGCACACAAGCCTGTCAAAGTTAGGATACACCATAGATGCAGATGGGGAGGCCATAGACGTAAACAGGATTGAGAGGTGCCTTATCGGGACCTGTGAAGAGGTTCTCGGCAGGACTCCCATGGAACCTGTTGAGTGGTTTCCGGAGATGGTAGTTTGACGAGACCCAGAAGGGGCGATTTAGCTAGACACTGGATTCTGGATCCCGAAACCTGCTTCCTAAACCACGGTTCTTTCGGAGCGACTCCAGTATCTGTCCTAGAGGAGCAGAGCAGACTTAGGAACCTAATCGAGAGTGACCCGGTTAGATTCTTCGAGAGAGATTACATCCCTCTGATGAAGGGAGCCGTGGGTAAACTATCGGAATTCATCAACGCTGATCCGGAAGGTCTTGTATTCGTTAAGAATACGACAGAAGGTGTCAACACAGTCCTGAGAAGCTTGGATTTGAGGCCGGGTGACGAGATTATCGTTACCAATCACAGCTACCAAGCTTGTTGGAATGCTGTTGACTTCGTAACCGAAAGGTCGGATGCAAAGACCGTCGTCGTGGATATTCCGTTCAGAGTGAAGAACGAGGAAGAGGTAGTCGATTTGATTATGGACAAAGTAACTGGAAAGACCGTTCTCGCGATGATTGATACGGTAACAAGCGCAACCGGACTCAGAATGCCATTCGAGAAACTAGTACGGGATCTACAGGGAGTCGGCGTAGACGTGCTTCTGGATGCTGCACACGGTCCTGGCATAGTCCCGCTTGATCTGATAGCAATGGATGCAGCATATTGCACTGGGAACTGCCACAAATGGATATGCACCCCAAAGGGCTCTGCATTTCTACACATAAGAGAAGATAGGAAGAGTCTCGTGAGGCCGTTAAGTATCAGCCATGGGCACAGCTTCGAGGGCACGGATCAGGAGAAATTCGAGTATGAGTTCGGATGGCCGGGAACGCAAGACCCTACTGCCTGGCTCTGCATTCCTCACGCAATAGACTTCCTTGGGAGCCTAGTAGATGGGGGATGGAAGGAAATAATGGAGCATAACAGGGCACTCGCTATACGGGGAAGGGAGATTCTCTGCGGCGCCTTAGGTACTAGTCCGCCTGTACCAGACTCGATGGTGTCCTCTATTGCAGCCGTTGAGATGCCGGATGAGGGGGATGTGGGGGCGATGAGTCTGGAGGGGGATCCCTATCACAACTTTCTGCTAGATGAGTTCGGAATCCAAGTTCCCGTTTTCCCATGGAGGCATCACAACAAGAGGTACATCAGAATATCTGCACAACTGTACAATCACGTGGAAGAGTACGAGTTCCTTGCAGACTGCCTGAGTAGATCTCTCTGATTCTGGAAAGCAAACCATTGAATGGAGGGTGGCATACCCAGACACATGCCTGAGGTGGTTGTGGCCCTTACCGGAGCGTCCGGAGCTAAGTACTGCGTGAGACTCATTGAAGCCTTGGTTGAACACAAGTGGTCCGTGAGGCTAATCGTGACCAGCACTGGAGCAATTAACCTCGATCTGGAGTGCTCTATGACTCCTAGCGAGTTGGCATCTATGAATGGAGTCATACTAGAGGACAATGGCAATCTAGCCGCAAAATCCGCTTCTGGTTCCGCTAGATTCGATGCCTATGTCGTCTGCCCTGCAAGTGGCACCACAATAGGTAAAATCGCGGCCGGGATTAGTGATAACCTTGCAACTAGGAGCGCACTGGTGGCTATGAAGGAGAGGAGGAAATTGATAATTGTCCCAAGAGAAGCCCCATACTCAACCCCTCATCTAAAGGCGATGTTCAATCTGTCCGAATGGGGTGCCGTAATCTTGCCTGCTAGCCCTGGATTCTACAACTCTCCTGAAAGTATCGATGATCTAGTTGACTTCGTTGTGGCCAGGATTCTAGACCAATTGGATATTGATCACTCCATAGGTAGAAGATGGTCGGGGGAAGAGGTTCCATTGGAAGACTGACTCCTACCATGTACTATATTGGAATGGGTTCAATAGTGTTGGAAAGTACTGATCTCCAGATATCATGAACGAATGGCTACGAGACCTCAACAGGCCGTCATCAACGGTCCTGGTTGCTGGGATGTTAGTCCTTGGGGCCGCAGGAGGAGGGCTATTGTACGGAGAGGAGATTTCGAACTGGGTTGGTGGGGACACTGAATACGAACTAATCGACTTTGACTCAAACCAAACCAGAGCCTATGCCCAGGGCCTTGTGAATCTAGGAGATCCAGTCTGGGGAGGGAGGCTTTCAGGTACTGTCGAAGAAGAGAACGCCGCTCAATCCATTAAGACCAACTTCTCAAACAGTGGGCTTCCATCCACTCTCGAGGAATTTGAGGTCCCGTTGTACTATATGGGAAATTCATTCGAACTAATGATTTGTAATTCTGGGACACTTGGGGGGGGTTTTCGGAGGACCGACGCCCTGCACGGTTGCGGATATTAATCGGGAAGAGACGAGCTTCCAGCATACCGTGGACTTCGTTGTACAGGGATACAGCGGAAGCGTAGATATTCCCGCCAGCAGTAATGTTGAGGTCGTAGATCTCGGAATGGGGAATGAATCTGAGGACTGGGACTTTGCAAGCAATGGGGTCGGCTTAGTATGGCTTCGTGATGGGGAGGACGGGCAGACTGGAACGGAAAGCAACACGGTCCTGATGAAGAGGGCTCAGGAAAACGGCCTCAGAGGATTGATCACTGTTAATTCTAGGCAAAACTGCGACGATTTGGTTGCCGGAGATTGTATTCCATACTCGAAATCTCTGGATATTACTCAGTTCGAGGAGAGGCCCTACGACATTGGCTTCGTGATGGTATCTAGAAGCGTCGGAGAGCAGATTGCAGAGCAGGTTGTAAATTCTGGCGGTATGCTTGGATTCCAAGTCGATGTGGACAACCAGAACAATGGGAACATACATGTCCCCTGCGGAATCCTAGAGGGGGAGACGGACCAATTGATTGTAATCGGCGCTCATCACGATACGGTGTATAACGGCCAAGGAGCAGTGGACAACACCGCAGGAACAGCAACTGTGATGGAGATAGCTAGGCAATTCGGAATTCTTCATTCGGAACTCGGTGATCCGAAGATGACGGTGTACTTCTGCACTTGGGGTGGCGAAGAGGAGGGCCTGTGGGGTTCTAAGGAGTGGGTGGACAAGCATAGGGATGACCTGGCTGAAAACCTCAGATTGTACATCAATCTCGATATGAACCACGTTGATGCAGAGAGGAACTCAGGGGTTGTCCTCCAAGGCAATAGCATGACTGACGTTCGCCACATCAAAGGCCTAGTGGAAGAGTTCTCATCTTCCCACCCAGAGCTTTACGAAAAGTATAGCATCACCGTGAGAGAACTAGAGTCCGAGCAGATGCCCGACAATTCCGATCATGCCCCATTCGTATACGAAGTGCATCAAGAGGAGGGTGAGTTTGGGAAAGCAATGCTCTGCTATGGTTCTGGATCGTTTGAGTACCACACCTACTTGGACAACATGGACAGATTCAACGAAGAGAGCTTGGCGGTGTCCGGGATTATCTATGGGTCCCTAGTTAGGCACCTAGCGTGGAGCTAAGCGGAGCAGAAAGAGACAATCGCTTCGTAATCAGGCTCAACTCCGGGGTTTTCAGCTACCCAACGATACTGAACCGTCCCCTCTCTATCGATAATTATGACCACTCTATTGGCGCTGACGTAGCCCTCAATACCTCCTAATCCGACGAATTTTGCATCATATGCCTCAACGACGTCCCTATCCAAATCCGAAAGAAGTTCGAATTCTAGGTTGTATCTTCTAGAGAACTCGGCATTAGCCCAAGGGGAGTCGACGCTGATCCCCAATACAGTTGCATTGCAATCGTTTAGTTTGGCAAGATTTTCCTGGAATGAGCACATCTCTTTGTCACAAACGCCCGTAAAGGCTCCCGGATAAAACGCTAGAATCACTGTCTTTCCATGATGTTCAGACAGTGTTACTGCTTCCTTGGAGGTATTCTTCAGTGTGAAATCGGGCGCCGTATCGCCTACTTTTACCATGTTGGGGCCACGGGGTCTGTAATTTGAAGATGCCTGGATTCACATTCTCTCTGGAACATTGATCCCCAACATTTCCAAACCCAGTTTCAGTTCTCTAGAGGTGACTTCACACAGAGCAAGACGTCTCTGAGAAGTTATTTCATTATCCTCCTTGAGTATTCCGCAATTCTCGTAAAAGGAAGCAAAAGAAGATGCTATTGAATGCAGATGCTTGCAGAGCTTATGGGGGCTGAAAGTTGAAACTGAGTCATCTAAAATCGAAGGGAATTCCACTAGTCTTCTAGAAAGTAAAATCTCTTCACTCCTAAGGGTGCTAAGTTCGCTTTCCATTAGAGATTCAAAGTTCGTTGTAAGGGATTCCCTATCACCTCCCCACTTTCTGAAGATACTGGATATTCTGGCGTATGCGTATTGAAGATAAGGAGCAGTATTTCCCTCGAAGGATAGCATCTTCTCCCAGTCGAAAACGTAATCCTTGGTTCTCTCAGTTGATAGGTCGGCGTACTTCACAGCGCCGATTCCCACTGCTCGTGCGACTTCTTCCCTTTCCTTGCCTAGTAAATCTGGATTCTTGGCATCTATAGACTGCTTAGCACGCCTTATTGCTTCTTCAAGAAGGTCGTGGAGCTTTATCACCTCGCCCTCTCTACTCTTCAGAACCTTGCCGTCAGTATCCAAAACAGATCCGAAGTTTACGTGTACTGCTTGGTGATTATGACTCATGAAACCTGCTTTCTTTGCTACTTGGAATACCATCTCGAAATGCTGTTTCTGAGGGGTCCCGACAACATATAGGAATCCATCACAGCCTAGTCTCTCCACTCTGTCTATAATGCATGCCAGATCAGAAGTACTGTAGTTGTAACCACCATCTGCCTTCCTAATTATCATTGGGAGGGGTTCTCCATCTCGATTAACCCAACCTCCTGGGAAAACGACATCTGCGCCATCGCTCTCCTCGAGGTCTCCGGATTCTCTGAGTCTTTCAACCACCTCTGGTAGCAGTTCTTGATAACTGGACTCGCCTCTGATATCGTCGTCGGTAAGCATGACTCCGAGCATTGAGTAAACTTCGTTGAAGTACCTCATTGATTCGTCCACTAGAATACGCCACAAACGGAGGGTCTCAGCATCTCCCCCCTGTAGTAGTACTACACGGCTCCTGGAACGATTAGCGAATTCTTCATCCGAGACGAACTTTGATCTGGCCTGCTTGTAGAAGGAATCTAGGTCCCCTACTCCTAATTCGTTTGCAGCGCGATCTTCCCCCAAATCCAGGAGATGCTCAATCAACATGCCGAATGGAGTACCCCAGTCTCCAACATGATTCTCTCTAATGACAGTGTGCCCCTTGAATTCCAGCATCCTTACAATCGTGTCTCCGATAACAGTTGATCTAAGGTGTCCCACATGCATCTCTTTGGCAACATTCGGAGCAGAGTAGTCAACGGCGAAGGTTTTCTTCTCATCTACACAAACTCCGAGTCTAGGATCAGCAAGTAGTATCGATATTCGCTTCGACAGCCATTCTGGTTTGGCTGTAATATTAACAAAGCCGCTCATAGATGAAACGCGGGCAAATGATTGCAAATCAGAAGCGACGAGTTCGGAAATCTGTTTGGCTATTTCCTGGGGTGCCTTTTTCATAATTCCAGCTAGAGAGTGGCACGGAAGAGCCACATCCCCATGGTCCTCCACAGTCGCCTTTCCTAGGAGGGAGATCCATGTTGAGTCGGGTACGTCCAGTGAATTCATGGCCTTGGAGAATGTGGGTTTTAATTGGTTAATCAATTCCTTAATCCGAATCACCTCACGAAATTGCGTATCTCAGAAGAGCTGCTATCCCTCCGAATGCAGTATTCAGAGTAGAACCCTCTTCGGTATCGAGGGAAATTATTCGCACCTTTGCCGAGGTGTGACCTGCCAAAACAGTCAGTTCATCTATCAATTCCATCGAGTTTTCCTCGTCTTCGAAGACTTTGTCTGATCCACATTCTGGACAATTCGGTGGTGCAGAGGATTTGTCATGTGATGTTTTCCAAGTATTCTTGCCCTCTTTGCATATCCATTGTACCCTTCTCTTTGTCACTGCCTCGGAAATCAAAAGGGTCTCTACTGCTCCTTGGTCTAGTGCTGAGCGGATCATCACTTCCCCGTACGTTGCCTTGGGATTTGCCTGCATCACCTCTTGCAGGAACCTGTCAACTATAGTTCTCTCAACGTCTAACTCTATCTGATCCATTGTAGAGCCGGCGCGTTGGACCAATTCCCTCAATCCGCTTTCGTTGGAGTAACCTACGTCGAAGAAGGGCTCTGCAATTAGTTTGTTTATTTCGTGGTGGAAATAGTCATTCTTCACTACGAAATCCTTTGTTGCTCCCGGACCACCAATGATTATTCCCTTCAAGTCATTTACCATAGGAAGCCAGTAATTGCATGCTCTCTCTGTGGCTTTCTTGAAGAAGTTATGAGCCGCTTCTTCGATAAGTCGCTCGAATCTCTGTGCAGACTGGCCCCCTCTCCCGTGTTTTGAGGGGACCAGGGATGTGATGTGCTCCTGGAAATGCAGTCTTTTCCCGGATGCCAGACCATAGGCGGCCTCGGACCTGTCAATTACGAACAACCCGTAAGAAGTTCGATCGATTAGCATCTCTTCTAATTGGCTGATCTCGAAGGTTGAGTCGCATCTGTATCTGAATGATGAAAATGGCTCAGGCGGATCGTCGATTACTGTGGATGTCAATTTTGTCTTGTTATTTCCCACGATTACGTGTCCAACGAAAATCGCAATTCCCCCTTCGCCCGGAGTCTTGTACCTATTGAGTGAGGAAATGGCTGACTCCAATGCGTCCGTAACATGTTTCTTCGTTGATTTTGACTTGATATTAGCAGCCTGGCCCATCTCGTTTCCTAGTTGATGCCGAACATCGCTAATCATCTTCTCAGGGGGGATGACTACCGTGACTAGTTCCGTCCCCATGCCTTTCATCTCAGACAGTTCCTTGAGGCTCTTCTTTAGCCTTAGTCGGCTCTGCTGTAGTTCCAGATCCTCGGACATGCTTCTCCTCCGTGTTCAGCCACGAAGGGCGGCATTTCAACCCTTCAGCGCTACAAGAGCATACGTATTGAAAGGCAAGGTGCCAACCTATGGACGATGACGACGGTTGTTGTTGCTCTTGGCGGGAGTCTTTTGAGACCGGAAGTGGAGGAGCGTCACAAATGGCTGGAAGATATGGTTGGAGTGGTGAAGAATAGCGTAAGTTCCGGCGTTAAAGTAGCATTAGTAGTTGGAGGAGGGGCGCCTGCACGGGAAGGCATAGATTTGGCTAGACCGGTAATCCACGACTTATCTCATCTTGATAGAATAGGAATTGCAGCTACCAGGCTGAATGCAACAATAGTCAGAGAAGCTATTGCAGAAGGAGGAGTCGAAGTTTCAGAGAATATTCCGAAAAGCATCGATGAGGCAGTTGATGAATTGTCAGATTTCCCAGTAGTTGTAATGGGGGGGACGGTTCCAGGCCATACCACTGATGCAGTAGCAATCAGATTGGCAATACAATTCGAAGCCGACAAGTGCATAATTGCAACGAATATTGCGAAGGTTCACTCTGAAGACCCAAGGGAGAATCCGGGTGCAGAATCCTTTGACAGGTTGACCCTGGATGAATTACAAGAAATCGTAGGTCCGCCTGATCATGCAGATGCAGGTTCTTCGAAGGTTGTTGACCCCGTTGGAGTTGGGGAGGCTAGAGAAAATGGACTCCCCCTAGATGTCCTCGATGGAAGGGATCCTCGAAGAATTTCCTCCTCGATAAATGGGGAAGATTTCGAAGGAACGATGGTGACTCCATAATGGCCAGTAGAAAGGATACGATACTGAAAGCCGCACAGAGAACGGCGAAACAGGCTCATTCTGCTGCTACCCAGAGGAGGAAACGGTCATCATCCAGAGTCAATGTGGACCCACATAGACATTGCTCGGTTTGCTGGAAACCAATTTCTCTGGAAAGCGACCCCCCGATCTGTGGGGATGATGACTGCATTAGGATGTATGAAAGGAGGGAGAAGTCGAGGAAGCGTTTCTCTTTCATCATGTATCTCGGTATTGCTGTTTTCGTAGGAATGCTAGTAGTTCAGATATACATGGGAGCATCAGGTTGAACAATGGAGATTTAGGAGTGAAGTTACCATGATGGTCAGAATCCTTTCTCTGCTGCCAATGTTGTGTGGATTACTGTGCGCCTTGATTGTGGTTCTGAGTCTGTTTGGATACCAAGCTCCGACTACAAGTAGCGAGGCCCCAATTGTTCCGTGTTCCGACGGAGATGAGGGGTGCAATGTTGCGATGAATCTGGAGGACATGGAAGTTCCAACGGCATTCGCCCTACTGGATATTACATTGGAGATAGAATGGAAAGAGCCTGAGAGAGGTTGGTTGGGAGTGGTAGAAGCATCTGCGGCCGAAGAATGCCCTCCTGATTCGTCCACACGACTTACCCCCTGTACAGAGGAGGAGATTACGAAGTATCTCATAGTAGGAGGACCAGATAATGGTGGTTTGATGACATTCAGTTTGGAACCCGGAGAATACAGATTCGTAACTGGAGGATACGAGGGCTCTGGACTTTCCATGCAGGACGTAGATATGGACGCGAGTGTCCACTTGGATAATTACGTCGAGATAGTTCTCGCCGCGACCTCTGCCCTTCTATTATTGGGGGCTGGGGAGATGGCTTTTCCCGTTCGAAACTTACTTAATCGCTTTAGTCGCTAATTGTAAGTCATACTCAGTATCGTTGAATAACCCCTTCTGATTGGGGCGAGCATGCGCGTGACGAAGTGCCCAAATTGCGGTTCAGAGGTAGACGTATCCGGGATATCCGCGTCATACGGGGGTCACAACTTCTATTGCGTAATCTGCGGCCACTCATGGCACGTCTAGATC
The DNA here is from genome assembly GCA_902530535.1 of uncultured Candidatus Poseidoniales archaeon. Taxonomy (GTDB): domain Archaea; phylum Thermoplasmatota; class Poseidoniia; order Poseidoniales; family Thalassarchaeaceae; genus UBA36. The sequence goes on along the minus strand of CACAAP010000013.1, from coordinate 24,177 downwards.
GAAGTCCTCTCTTACTTCATCCTCTCTAGGCCAGTTCTCGGGAAGTTTCAGTGGGTCTTCCACCCTGTCTGCATCGATAATCTCAATCAAATCAGAACGCAGGCCCTCCAGCCCATGACCTGTTACTGAACTAATCCTATGGTCATCTGCAGAGTTTTCCTCTTCGGTTATATCGGACTTGGATGAAACTAGTAGGACTCGCCTATCGGAGAGAAGACCCCTCACCTCCATCAGCAGTCTCTCCTGCTCTGAAATAGGGGTTGTAGACTCGGAAGATCTGTCTATCAAGAAGAGAAGTACATCACCTAGATGCTCTAGGGCGGCAATGGCCTGCATCTCAATTTGGTTCCTCTCATCCATTGGCCGGTCCAGAAGTCCCGGAGTATCCACCATCTGGTATACCCTCCTCCGATGCGTGAAGTGACCCACGTGCAATTGCTTGGTGGTGAATGGGTAAGACGCAACTTGTGGCTCTCCGCTAGACAGTGCTCCGATAAGAGCAGATTTTCCAACATTGGGAGAGCCAGCTACCACGATACAGGGTTCACTTGGATCGATTGAGGGCAGTTTTCTCAGGATATTCCTGGCATCTCCTAGCCAAATGATCTGGGGCGAAATCTGATCAATTATTGAGGAAAGTCTCCCGTATGCGTGTCTCCTTGCCTTGTGAAAACCATCAATGTCCCTCAATCTCAGGATCTTTGCCTGAGCCTCTCCAGAAATTCTCTGGGACCTCTCTGCAGCCCATTGTAGGGAAGCCAGATTTCTCTTGTAGTCATCACATCCTACTGCTGCGTCTACAAGGGATCGGTCGAATTCTGTCAGTGCATTGAGGCTAGGCCACCTATCAACGTACGAGTTCAGAGTCTTGGTCGCCACGTCGCATGCAGACTGGACCATTCGGTTCATCTGCTTCCTAACTCTGTGGTATTTGTCTGGATCCTCGACCAAATCCGCCTGACTGCTCGCCCTTCCGAACGCCTTGTCAAGAATTTCTTGGGGATAGAGTACGGTCGGAATTGACCTCCATTCAACTGATGCCATGGCACTGCCTCCGTCGACTCCGCCACGGTATTGCACTTCAATCATTAGCAAAGTTGGAGAAAAAAAGAAAATGTTCCGACCCGCTTGTTTTTCTATGACCTCCGGAACGTAGGCATATGTCGGACGCAACGGGCGGAGGTGACAACGGCACCCTGCCGCAGTGGGCCAGGAGTTTCTTCGAGGAATATGGTTCACCGGATCTCGGTGAGTTGGGCGATGTTTTTCATGGGCCTCTTCTAGACAGGAAGTACGGCCTAAGGAAAGATGACCTGGTAGAGATTCTTCTCGACAGTAGGATGCTTCCAGAAGGAAGGGATCCATGGATAAAGGGGATGATGGTAGGGGGAAGAAGTTCTTCTATCGATATCCTGGACGAAGACAGGGGTTTCAGGTCTATATCACGAGATGCCATCGTGGAGGTAAGGCTAGTTACGCACCTCAGGAAGTCATACATAGAGGACGAAGAGTTACTAAAGTTCGAGAAGGAAGACATGAAGAGAAGGTCCGAGGTTCACGAGATGGCGGAGAAAACCAGTGAGGGGCACGGCAACAATCTGTCTTGGGGGTAAGTCTTTGGATAATCTATCAGATATGGAGTGTATTCCCTGTAAAGGCGGAGTTCCGCCCCTAAGTGAGGAGGAATCGAGTGCTTTTCTATCTCAGATTCATGATGATTGGGAGGTAGTGGAGAACCATCACCTTACTCGTACATGGTCGTTCCCTGACTTCGCTTCGGCCCTGGAATTTACCAATCAGTTGGGAGAAATATGTGAGCAGCAGAATCATCATGCTGACTTCGAACTGGGGTGGGGGAGAGTTGTTTCCGTTATCTATACGCACAAGATTGACGCCCTCACTGAGTCTGACTTCGTGCTGGCGGCCAAGTTCGACACCATCCAACGGTGAGAAGGATGGGTGGCGTGCAGGAAGCATTGACTTCCAGACGCACAGTTTACAGGTACAAGCGGGAGGGGGTTCCTGATCGGATTCTCGAGAGTGCGTTCGAGGCTGCCAGTAATGCGCCCTGCCACAAGAATACGCATCCATGGAAATTCTACGTAATGGGCGAGAAGACCAGGGAATCTCTGATACCTGAGGTTGAGAAGCTGGCGAAGAAAAAATCGATAGACGGAGAAGAAGTAGGGTCCGGTATCTCCAAGGCCATTGAGAAGATCATCTCCCCTCCTTTGCTAATATGTGTGACGAGCGCCAGAAGTCCTCAGGACCCATTCAGGGAAGAAGAAGACTATGCTGCGACGGCATGTGCAATCCAGAACATGATCCTATCACTATGGGGCAATGGGGTCGGCTCTCAGTGGAGTACAGGAGCAATAACTCGATCCGGAGCTGCATATGCGGCAATCGGCGTATCCAGGGAGAAGGAGCGGATTGTTGGATTCATCAAGGCGGGATATCCGGAGAAAATTCCATCAATTACCAAGAAGGCAGTGGAGGAGATAAGGGCCTATCTGCCTTAGGATGGTTCGAATTGGAAAAGGGATTGGTAAATTGAAGAAGATAGTATATCCCAGGGCAGGTGGTGTCGAAACCATACAGATAGTAGAGGCAGAGGACCCATCTCCCGCGAAGGGAGAGGTTTGCGTGAGAGTTCACCGTGCGGGAGTGAACTTCGCAGAGCTGATGATGAGGCAGGGCTTGTATGGCTCAAGTCCTGACTACCCTTTCACTCCAGGATACGAAACAGCGGGTGAGGTGATAGGCTTGGGAGAGGGTGTTGATTCTCTGAAGAAGGGAGACCGCGTCCTCGCTATGACTGGATTTGGGGGGTATGCGGAGAAGGTCTGTCTAGATGCAAGGAGAGCGGTAAAGATTCCCGACTCTGTCTCTTTCGACCTGGCGGCAGCTATCCCGGTTACCTACGGAACCTCATATCACATGTTAGTTCATCTAGGAAGAATAGTCCGGGGAGAAACCGTGCTAATCCACCATGCGGCTGGAGGAGTTGGGACTGCGGTTGCACAAATCTGCAATGCCCTAGGTGCGTCCCTAGTAATCGGGACTGCTTCGACACCGAAGAGGGATTTCGTTGAGTCGTTAGGAATGAGGTTCGTGGACAGGGAAGAGGAGGATTTCGTTGATGTCTGCAAGAGCCTTACAGAAGGAAAAGGGGTCCACCATGCAATAGACCCTGTAGGTGGCAAACACCTACTCCGATCATACAAGTCGCTAAGGAAGGGAGGTAAGTTGTACTACTTCGGGGCATCTGCTGCGGTGAAGGGAAACAGAAGATCAAGGATTTCTGAGTTCAGGATGTGGTGGGGGATGCCAAGATTCGATCCACTAAAGCTGATGTCCTCTAACAAGGCAGTTTTTGGAGTCCACATGGGATTGCTAGAGGACGAGTCGATTTTCAAGGGCCATCTTGATGATCTGTCGAGGATGCTCAGTGACGGGGAAATTCATCCTATAATCGATGGAGTTTGGAGGTTCGAGGATGTGGCCGATGCCCAGATGCATATGCACGATAGGAAGAACAAGGGGAAGGTTCTGCTGGACTTCTCACCTCAGTGACTACAGTCTGACCGGACGAGTTGCTCCACAAGCTTGGCACTTCAGAAGGGTAGTCCTGTCCTCCCTAACGAACCGAGTGTCAGGAGCCTTGCACTCCCCGCATAGAATGAAGGCCTTTACGTACGAGACAATCTTCTCCTTGATTCTCTTAGGCGGTACCTTCCCCTTCAGCATGATTCTGAATTGCTCTCTGCTACCAGACGTACCAAGTTCGTTTAGCAGATATTGGAACACATGATTCGCGTCCCTATCCATTGAGTCAACGATCTCGGAGAAGTTCCTGAGAATGGTCTGGCTACCCTCGATCATGATGTCTGGTTGTGGCATTGTCCACCTAGACCGTTCACTGATGTCCTTGGGGATTCTATCCCTAGCCCGTTCCAATAGTTCCTCGTAGTCGTGGTTGGTCACGGCTGTGCGAGAATAGTGCACCTTTTCACCCCACCGGGAGTTTTGCGAACGGTCAAGGACCTGTTCTTACTCGACCTGCCATGGGAGAAGCTCCGGTTGTGAAGGTTGCAAAGACCGATCACAATGCCAGAATGCCAACGAAAGGAAGCGAGTATGCTGCTGGCTGGGACCTGTACTGCTTGGAGGACACTGTGGTAAATTTCCGCTCTAGCGTCAAGCTCAGAACGGGTTTGAGAGTGGCCATTCCTGAGGGTTTCGAAGGGCAAGTGAGGGCTAGGTCATCTCTTGGATCCAAGGGACTCATCCTCCCTCACAGCATCGGGACGATTGATGCTGACTACAGGGGCGAGTTGTTCGTCCTAATGACATGGATCGGGGAGGGCGAGTCATACGAAGTAAAATCTGGAGAAAGAATTGCCCAATTGGTAATTGCCCCGATTCCGGATGTTCAGTTCACTGAGGTCGATGAGGGGGATCTAGGGGAAACCAAGAGGGGAGACGGGGGTTTCGGTAGCACCGGAAGATTCTGACCGTACGAAATTCAATATTTCCCATAGTTTAGTCCCGGTGGATTCATATCGCTCCAACGCTGGGAACGTTTGATGCACCTAAGTGTAGATGAGTTGCGGAGCAAGGTCGAGGAGTTCAGAGAAAGCGGACTGAACACCCAACAAATAGCGGATGAGCTATCCTTGTCCCATACCACTGTGCAATGGCTGTCTGCCAGTGACTACGAAGTGGATGAAAAGCCTCTGGATGTGAAAGTAGGATGGAGGTCAATAGCCGTCAAGGGAGAGAGAATAGAGACAGTCTCGTATATTTTCTGCGACATCATTGAGGAGATGGTTGGAGATGATGTTGACACGATTGTTGGTGTGAGCATTAATGGCATAGCTTTCGCCCAGGCTATATCCTCTACAATGGACCTGGAGATGTCAGTCGTTAGAAGCATCAACGAGGACGTCAGTGGGCACCTGTCTCAGGTTTACGCGAGCGTTGAAGGAAAGAGGGTGATCATCATAGACGACGTATACTCCAGCGGGAGAACAATGAAGAAAACCGCTTCCGATCTCAGTGCTGCGGGTGCGGACGTCAAGATGTGCATGGTCCTAGTCAACAAATCTTGGGACGATGACGTAGACGGGGTCCCACTGAGGGCTTTGATCAGAGCAGCGACGGTCTGAGGTGTCATATGCACTGGGCGGATTACACCGCACAAAGGCTCATGGAGCGAGGGGACAAACAGGTCTCCGCCTCCGGCATTACTCCTTCTGGAGAATTCCATATCGGTCACCTGAGGGAGATTCTCTCGGCCGAAATGATCCACAGGGCCTGCCTGGATGCAGGAATGAGTTCGAAATACATATTCATTGTAGACTCGATGGACCCCCTGAGGAGAGTCTACGACTTCCTCTCTCCAGAATACGAGGAGTTCATCGGTTGCCCCCTAGCATTCATCCCTGCACCTGAAGATGACGGAAGCCCGGGAGATGGGAGCGTTACCTATGCGGATTACTTCCTCTCTCCATTCCTTGATGCTCTTGAACAAATTGGAGTCAGACCAGAAGTGGTCATGAATCATGAGACCTACGAGAAGGGGCTATTCGCGGAATATATCGACGCAGCTATCACGAATAGGGATGAGATAAGGGGGATAATTCAGCAAATCTCAGGAAGAGAGTTGCCCTCAGACTGGTTTCCCTACAATCCAATGGGCTCTGGCGGCAGTATGGACGGAGTGACCGTAACGGGATACGAGAAGCCATACGTGCTTTGGAGAGATTCCTCAGGAAATGAGGGTAAATCGGACATAAGAAAGGCACATGGCAAGATGCCTTGGAGGATTGATTGGGCTGCCAGATGGGTGATTCACGGGATAACCTGTGAGCCTGCAGGCAAAGACCACGGAGCTGCTGGAGGGAGTTACGACACCGGCATCCCAATATGCAGTTTACTTGGTGGGAACCCACCGGACAAAATTGTCTACGAGTGGATCCAACTGAAGGGAATGGGGCCCATGTCAAGCTCATCTGGCCTAACGATTGGACCAATGGAAGCCCTGTCTCTGGTTCCTCCGGAGATCCTCCGCTACGTCATTGCAAGAAGCAAGATCAACCGGCACATTGAGTTCGATACCGGGAGTGCGCTTTTCCAGACTGCCGACGAGTACGAGAGATTGGTTGCCAACCCCACTCAGGATGAGGGGGAAATGAGCAAGCGACAATTGGTAGCGGCTGAGACTCAGCGTGGGGCAATCAGACTAAGCCAAGTCAACCCTGAGTCGAATCCTATTGACTCCGTTGGAGGGGTTTCTTTCAGGCATCTGTCTATGCTAGCTCAGATCAAGTCGTCAGATGGAGATGTTTGGTCGTCTCTGAATAGATCCGGGCATATCGAAGGAGATCCTAGCGATTCCCTAAGGGTGAGGCTTACCCGTATGAGGAGTTGGATAGGGGGACCCCACTTCCCTGAGGATGCAAAGCTGGAGATTCGAAGCGAGATAAGCGATGATGCAAGGGCGGAGATTGGCAGGGATGGCGTCGCTTTCCTCAGAAGCCTATCAGGCCTACTTTCCGAGTGCGAGTGGACCGATGCAGGAATCGGAGAGTCCATATCGGAAGCATGCGATTCCACTGGAGTCTCTAGAAAGGAGGGTTTTGCATCCATATACTGGGCAATAATTGGCAGAAGGCATGGCCCTAAGGCCTCATCACTACTATTCGAAATGGATAGGGGAGATATTGTATCCCTTCTTGGAAGTTCATAGTTCGGATAGGAAACTATGAAATCGTAACTGACTGGCGGGCAGATATGGCAGTCTACGAACTACTAATGAGGTCAATGGAAGAGAGGAACGCAGAGCATTACATCGAGGCATTGCACGATGACTACGAATTCGTGCGACACCAATCTGGAACAACGATGGATAAGGAGCAAGTCAGTGAGATGATGAGGGGGATGATGGCAAATTCAGATGTCGTGATAGATGAGCCTAGATGCATCTATGAGAATGATGAGATTCTTGTGGAGCACTCAATGATGGACTTCCCAGATGGAACTCGAGAAGCAGTAATGGCAGTACACACGATCAAGGATGGGAAAATCATCCGAACCGAAACAGGTGCAACGCTAATTCAGTGATTTGATTTCCAGAAGTCTTGGCTCAGGGATGCCGTCCAAGGCTTCCTTGATTGCTTCGACCTCCATCCTTGCTCCTGCCATAGTTGTCACGAACGGGATGTTTAGCTCGACTGCAAGTCTCCTCATCATGTTCCCGTCTAGAACTGCCCCTCCGGTAGATCTTGGAGTATTGATTACAAGTTGGATCTTGCCTTGCCTCATTAGGTCTAGAGCATCTGGAGACCTCCCCTCGGCAATTCTGTAACAGGTCTTGACCTCAAGCTCTCCCGCACTTCGAAGAACTCTGGATGTCCCTCTTGTTGCGTATATGGCGAATCCCATGCCTTTCAGTTTCTCTGCTAGAGGGATCATCGAGTACTTGTCCTCGTCCTTCACTGTGATGTACACGCCACCTTCAGTTGGAACAGGGATTTCAGTGGCCAGTCTGGCCTTTAGGTAGGCAGCTGATGCCCTAACGTGTGATCCCATTACCTCTCCTGTCGACTTCATCTCCGGACCCGGTGCTGGATCGAGCCCCCTTAGTTTGATGAATGGGAAAACCGGGGCCTTGACGCACACTGCATCGGTCTGGGGCTCAGGGATATCGAGATCGGACAGCCTCTCCCCGAGAGCGACCCTAGCCGCGATCCTAGCCAAGGGGATCCCAGTTGATTTTGCGACGAATGGGAATGTTCTGGAACCTCTTGGGTTGACCTCCAATACGTACAGAAGACCGTCATGAATTGCGAACTGGATGTTATAGCATCCGCGAACTCCCAGCTCCAGACCGATTACCCTAGTCCACTCCTCGACCTGTTCCAGGATCTCATCAGGCACGTTTTGTGGTGGGATGAAGCAAGTGGAGTCCCCAGAATGAATTCCTGCCTCCTCTAGGTGCTCCATTATCGCTCCTATTAGTACGTCCTCACCATCGCACACGGCGTCAACATCTAGCTCCATTGCGTTACCTAGGTACTTGTCTATCAGGAGAGGTCGATCTGAGGAAAGATATGCGTCCCTCATGTAAGACTCTAATTGCTTGTAATTTGCTAGAATCTCCATCCCTCTGCCTCCCAAGACGTATGAGGGACGAACTAGGACGGGGTATCCGATTTCGTTTGCTGCGTGCCTAACTCCCTCTGGCGTGGTTGCCGTTGCTCCATCGGGCATCCTCAATCCGCATCTAAGTGCAAATTCCTCGAATCTCTCTCTATCGCTGGCTTCATCAATGGACTCTGGTGATGTCCCCTCCATCATTAACTCCAGGCCCATGGTCGAAAGATGAGGCAGTTCGTTTGCGAGTGGGAGTGCTAGATTTATCGCAGTCTGGCCCCCGAACTGGAGAAGGATCCCATTGGCATCCTCACGAAGGAGTATCTCAGATACTGATTCTAGTGTAAGCGGGTCGAAGTACAGCCTATCACTGGTGTCGAAGTCTGTAGAAACTGTCTCTGGGTTGTTGTTGATTATGATGGCCTCATGACCTAAATCTTGGATTGCACCGGCAGCATGGACGCAGCCATAATCGAACTCAATGCCCTGTCCGATTCTTATTGGACCTGATCCGACGACTGCAATCTTCTGCTTTACCGATGAGGAGAGACCTGGAACGTAGTCGACCCCTGACTCAGTAGATCCTCCTTCGTAAGTCGAGTAATAGTAAGGGGTGACAGCAGCAAATTCCGCAGCACAAGAGTCGACCATCCTGTAACGTGGATGGACTCGTAATTCGTGCCTCCTCATCCTCAGAGCAGTCTCGTCCTGACCGGTTGGAAGGTTCTTGAATCCCGATTCTGGGAAGCCGCATAGAGCGTCAGCAATGTGTAGATCCGTGAATCCTGCGCCCTTCCAAGACCGCATCTCTGACTCTGGTATTCCGGCCGGCTTCATTCCTATCTCTCCTGCCGCTCTGATTTCAGTCTCTATTGCAGCGATTTTCTCGAACCTCCTTAGGAACCAACGAGTTATCCCCCCGGTAAGGTCTCTAACGTCCTCTATCGAATATCCCCTACGGAATGCCTCGATTACTGCGCCCATCCTTCTGTCGGTAGGAATCCTGAGCCAGTCTTCCAGAAGCGCAGTAGGAAGCTTCTCAGAGGCCCTCTCATCCATAGTCTCCCCATCAGAAGCGTCGGACATTGTGAGTGGCCGAGGATGGGGCTTTCCGTACTCTAGGCTGGCCCAGGCCTTCAGACACGCCTCCTCGAAAGAGCGCCCGATCGCCATGACCTCCCCTGTCGACTTCATAGAAGTACCAATCTTCCTATCTGCAGTTCGGAACTTATCGAAGGGCCAACGGGGAATCTTGACCACACAGTAGTCAAGTGTGGGTTCGAAGGCTGCCGTGGTGCCTTCGCCGGTGATGGGGTTTGGCAATTCATCCAAGGTGTATCCTACTGCGATTAGTGCAGCCATCCTTGCTATTGGGTAGCCAGTAGCCTTAGATGCTAGAGCAGATGATCTGGATACCCTGGGGTTTACCTCGATTACTCTGTAATCGCCAGTTGACTGCTCAACTGCGAACTGTACATTACAACCTCCCTTAATGTTCAGTCTTCTGATTAGCTTCAGGGCAGCATCCCTCAGACCCTGGTGGTCACTATCCGAGAGAGTCTGCTGTGGTGCGACCACTATGGATTCTCCAGTGTGAACGCCCATTGGGTCAATATTCTCCATTGTGCACACTATTATCGCGTTATCTGAGCCATCCCTCATCACCTCATACTCGTGCTCCTGCCATCCAAGTATGCTTTCCTCGATAAGCACCTGACCTATGGCGGAGTGCAGAATCCCCTGGCTTGCAATCTCTACCAATTCACCCATATTGAAAGCCGTTCCACCGCCCAAGCCACCTAGGGTGAATGCGGGCCTGATAAGAAGGGGGAAGGAGCCTAGTTCTTCTGCTGCAGCGATAACCTCTTCGATTGAGTCACACGCAAGGGCCTTGCAAACTGGCAGGTCAATCTCCTCGCAGACCTTCTTGAACAGGTCCCTATCTTCTGCCTCGTCAATAGCTGCGAGATTGCAGCCGATCAACTCGACGCCCAACTCATCGAGGGTGCCGTCCTTGGCTAGCGCAGATGCTATGTTCAGTGCGGTCTGCCCCCCCATCCCAGCAAGAAGGGCATCTGGCTTCTCTGATTCCATAATTCTCTTGACTACCTCAGGGAGCAATGGCTCGATGTATATCCTATCTGCCATCTCGGGATCGTTCTGGATAGTTGCTGGATTCGAGTTGACCAGGATTACTTCGTAACCATCTGAGCGGAGAGCTCTGCATGCCTGAGAACCCGAGAAATCGAACTCCGCTGCCTGTCCTATCCTGATGGGTCCACTGCCGAGAATGAGGATTCTCTTCAGATCATCACGACGAGGCATCAGGCACCGCCTTCCTTTGTTACGATCTCTGCCCCTGCTCTACTCAGGTGCTCAGCCACCATGTTCTGGAATCTGTCGAAAAGTGGAGATGCGTCATGAGGGCCGGGGCAGGCCTCAGGATGGAACTGGATTGTGAATGCTGGTTTGTCCAGAAGATCAAGGCCTTCTACGGTCCCGTCATTGGAGTTGACGTGTCTGACTTTGAATTCGGCCCCCAGAACATTGTCTGACACCTCTGAGCATGCACCGCTGGGATGTGGTGCCAGCATTCCCTGGATTGGGTCCTCTACAGCAAATCCGTGGTTCTGGCTAGTGATGTGGACCCTTCTGGTTTCTAGGTCCATGACAGGTTGATTCGATCCTCGATGCCCATATCGTAGCTTGTAAGTCCTCAGACCGGCTGCCAGCCCCATCAGTTGATGTCCCAGGCAAATCCCCATCACCGGCATGCCTTGGCGAACCGCAGCTGCTAGAGTCTTACGGGCGTCGGTTGCTGCTCCCGGATGAGCCGGATCTCCAGGCCCGTTTGAGGCGAATAGTGCGTCAGGGGACCAGTCCCTGATCATCTCCTCCAGAGTCATACTCGCTGGACACCAGACAACCTCGAATCTTCGGCATAATTCCCTCAGGATATTATGCTTGACTCCGCAATCAATAGCCGCAAGACGAGGGAGTGATTCCCCTTTTTCATCTGTGGCTCCTGGATTCAGTAGTCTTGGTTCATCGCAAGTTACCTCGGCAACCAGATCGTCTGCATCCGGAGGAGTCATCTCTCGGAGAATGGTCTCCATTTCATCGGCCCTTTCGGCTGGGCCGAAAACGCATAGCAAGGTTCCATGCTCCCTGACTCTGCGAGTGAGTGCCCTGGTATCGATTCCTTCTATCCCGGGTATGTTGTGCGCCACTAGTAAATCATGCACGCTCCCAACGGAGTCCCTATGATCGGGGAAGGTCATATGCTGTTTGCAAACCACGCCTCGAGGATGGACCGAGGAGGACTCTGAGACGCCCGGATGGACCCCATAGTTTCCCAAGAGAGGATAAGTGAAAGTCAGCACCTGACCAGCGAAAGATGGGTCTGTGAGGCTCTCCTGGTATCCGCACATCCCAGTTGTGAATACTAGTTCCCCCTCTGCTATTTCTTCTGTGCCGAATAGGGTGCCTTCGAAGCGCGTTCCATCGGCTAGGAGGAGTATTCCCTTCGAACCGCTGGGCTGTTCTGAGCCAGGGGAGTTGAGAAGCGGATCGGCGGCGTCCGGGAAGGTAGGAGGGTGTTCAACGCCACGAATTCCAGCCCCGGGACAGAAGCCCCCGTGCGCTGAACTCTTCGACATCAGCAACGCTGCCCAAGTACGATTCTTAATGGTTGACAGAGATGTGGAGAATTTGGCTATCCAATTTCACTCTTCTTCGTCATTGATCACGACCTTGCCCCTAGCGGACGGGAGCACTTTGATCTGGGATCCTTCGAACATCGATTTTGAATCGAGGGGACCCAGCCACGAGTCCAAGAATACGGCTAGAGCGGCTACTTCTGAGTGGGGTTGGTTTCCCACGGAGATGTTGTAATCCGACAAATGGAATACCTCTGAAGGAACCTTTGTACCCCCCCACTACAACAACAGCTGGCTTGTCTGTAGGGATTGAGGGGGTTGCTTCCCTCCAGGCCTCCCCATACATCGTCAGGTGAACTATAGTTGCTTCACCTGACTTGGAGATTCTTCGGAGCCACGAAAGTGGGCTTTCCTCGAATCTGCTCTCGAAGTTTCCGCCAAATCTTTCAGTAACGGAATCCCATGTTTCCAGAGCAGATGGGTCTCTGTCTCCGGCGAGGACTACCTCGTCCGCTCCGAATGCCCTGGCTGTCAGCCCCAAATGGGACGTTATTCTCTTGTCTCTGTCTCGACGATGGCCTAGTCGAAGAACGGATAGCCTGGGAGGGGCATCGTGACCCATGGCTCATGCGTACGGGGGTGACTCATCAGCATGACCCTCTATGGGGTCGGCACCCGCTGAGGGAAAAACATCGACCCCCATGTTCAGCATGCTCGCTCTGACCCACTGTAGCAGTAGTGCATCGAACATCATGTGAGAGGCAAAACCAACCATAACTGCGAGGACGAGGACCCTTCCGGTTGCGAACAACGCATCCCCCTCCAGATCTCCGAAGTGCATCATTGCTGGTTCGAGTATGTAGAATGCTGCTAGAACGCCGAGACCCCCTCCGATTAGGTTCATCGTGGCATTCCCCCTCTCCCTGCCTATCCCTGTGAACAGCGTAGCCACGATGATCAGAAGAGGAACTATCAGGCTGACTGTTCCGAAGTCGAATGATCCCAGCGTTGAGTTGGGGATCAGAGAGTCGTCCACCTGGTCTGATCCTTCGCTAATAGCTATCCACCACCACAATGCGCTTGAAATGAATAGGGCTCCTGAGGTCCTTGCACGTTCTGTTATCATGTCCCTGACATGGTGAGCGTCACGGGGCTTCAGCCTCTGGACTATTGAGTCCAGAATGAATAGGGTCTCAGGATCGTGAGATTCTCCCGGGTCCGCCGTGGACTGAGGTTCAGGGGCCTCTAGAGAATCATCCTCTCCCAGAGCCATCGCCCGATTGCCCCTCCGTCACATCATAAAGCAATCGTCGTTTGCGAGTCTCATATGGCCGACTGGCGACCCATGCTAAAACGCCGAGAAGACGGTTTTCCACGCATTATGGGCGTGGTGAACGTCACTCCTGACTCTTTTCATCCGCGTTCCAGATCCTCTAACAGCAATGATGCTGTAGAAACCGCCATGAAGATGGCATCCGAAGGTGCGGACTGGATCGATATCGGGGGGGAGTCAACTAGGCCGGGAGCCAGTCCCGTGACAATTGAGGACGAGTTGTCAAGGGTCATCCCTGCAATAGAAGCGATCAGGTCACAACTTCCCGATGTCTGCATATCCATAGATACCAGGAGGTCCGAGGTAGCAATACAGGCTCTTAACTCGGGAGCTGACATGGTGAACGACGTCTCTGCAATGAGCGATCCAGCAATGTTGAGTGTGGTCTCTGAGCACGATTGCCCCGTTTGCATTATGCACATGCAAGGTTTGCCGGAGAACATGCAGGATGACCCGAGCTACGATGACGTTGTCAGAGAGGTTAGGGGGTACCTTGGCAAAGTTGCTGGGTTGCTCATGGATGAAGGGGTGAAACCCAGTCAAATCGTAGCAGACCCGGGAATTGGGTTCGGTAAGACCCTGGACCACAACATCGCCCTGCTATCTTCAGGCAGATCAGTAGTCCCAGATGATAGGATGAATCTGATGTGGGGGGTTAGCAGGAAGAGCATGTTCCTGGACCTCCTAGGTAGGGAGGACAGTGAAGACAGGTTAGCCGGGACGCTGGGTGTCGCTGCGATCTCTCCGGAGAAGGAGGTGGACATCATTCGGGTCCACGATGTGGCTGAGCACTCGGACGCGTTCGCGTCCATGAAGGCAGTGCGGTGATTCGATGAGTGTAAACAATATCATCGAAATTGATGAAGGGCTGAGAATCTTGGGGACCGCTCATGTCAGTAGCGAGTCGGTGGAACTGGTTCGAAATCAAATAGAAGAGTGGGAGCCTGACCTGGTTGCAGTGGAGCTGTGTCCTTCTAGGATGGCTGCATTGACTGAGCCCGAGTCACTAGACTCGGAAGACCTCCTGAAGATAATCAAGGAGGGGAGATCTGCCATGATACTCCTGCAATCAGCTCTAGCCGCTCAGCAAAGAAGGATGGGTATTTCCTCTGGAGAGAAGCCCGGAGCGGAGCTCCTAGCCGCGGTAAACGCAGCTGAGGAGTCGGACATCCCGGTGGAGATGATCGACAGGGACGTCGTAATCACGCTAAGAAGAGCATGGAGGAAGATGGGCATGATTGAGAAATGGAGGATACTCAATGCACTCCTGTGGGAGGAAGACGATGAAGAGGTCTCCATAGACGAGGTCCTAGGCGACTCCGATCTCCTGAGCAGCATGATGGAGGAGGCCAGAGAGGTCGCCCCCAGAGCTGGCGAGGTTCTCATCGACGAGAGGGATGCATTCCTGGCTGGCAGGATTCAGCAGATTCGAGGAAAGGGGAAGGTACTGGCAGTAATTGGAGCGGGCCATCTCAGCGGAGTTATCCAAAACCTAGGCGAGCCTGCGATGGAGACTACCTCGAGACTAGCGGAGCTATCTGAGGAGCCGCCCAAGTCTGTTTGGCCGATCGCACTGATGGCAGCCATACCCGTCTTCCTTCTAGGGGCTGTAGGGTGGATGGCATACAACGGGGAAATGGAGGAGCTCAAGCAGACTGCCCAAACTTGGCTCGTCCTCAATGCCCTACTCGCTGGGCTGGGCGTGCTAATCGCAAGGGGTCACCCGCTCTCCATACTGGTTGGAGCGGTAGCCTCACCAATCACCTCACTCAATCCGACCTTGGCAGCAGGCTGGTTCGCGGGCTACACCCAGCTGAAGGTGGCCTCCCCGACTGGAAAGGACGCCCAGGACTTCCTCAAGCTAGACGAGACCTCGCTATTCTGGAAAAACAGAGTGGGGAGGGTGCTGCTGGTAACTGCACTTGGCAATGTTGGCTCGATGGTTGGAGCGTGGCTGGCGGGAGCATCAATTCTTGGCATGCTAATTAGGTGACACAGAACCATTTTGCGTCGCACCCCTTCGCAGTGTCAGTGGTGAACTACGGATTCGTAATCAACAACCAGACTTGCATCGGATGCCACGCTTGCACAGTGGCATGTAAGTCGGAGCATGACGTGCCGATAGGAGTCAACAGGACCCACGTCAAGTACATCGAGAAAGGGACCTTCCCCGATTCCACAAGGGAGTTCAGCGTCCACAGGTGCAATCACTGCGAGGATTCCCCTTGTACGAAGATTTGCCCCACTACTGCACTCTTCACAAGAAGCGACGGGATCGTGGACTTCGATGACGATCGTTGCATCGGTTGCAAGTCCTGCATGCAGGCATGCCCCTACGATGCCCTCTACATCGATCCCAACAAGGGAACAGCTGCTAAGTGCAACTACTGCGCACACAGGATAGAGCATTCCTACGAACCGGCATGCGTGATCGTCTGTCCCACGGAGTCGATAGTCTCCGGAGACCTCAGCGATCCGGAGTCGGCAATCTCGCAGCTAGTTGCTACTCACAACACCACGGTCAGGAAGCCCGAGTCCGGTGCAGAGCCCAATCTCTACTACATCGATGCTAGTGAGGAGATGCTTGACCCGAAGGCAACGGAGCTGACCGGTTCTGGAATGTGGACCGAGCAGGCATTCGGAGTCGGGCACTTCGCAAAGTATGCCGAGAGCAGGTTGGGAGAGGCAGACACCACCTCGATGATAGTCCAGCTGGCACTCGAGAAGAAGGCGAGGAGCTCCGCCCCTCGTGACCAGGCCATAATCAATGACGTGATGGAGAGGCTAGCCGACGAGTCGGGGTCTGCGAAGAGGAGCTATGACCAGCCTAGCAAGGGCGTCCTCTGGGGTTGGGAGGTATCTGCCTACATCTGGACCAAGGGAATCGCTGCTGGCACGTACGTTGTCGCCATGCTTGCCATGCTATCGGGCATGGTTGAGATGAGTGACCAGCTCTGGGCCATGACCCTAGGGGTCGGAATTGTGTTCCTCGCTCTCACAGGACTTCTCCTGGTGATCGACCTGGATAGGCCAGAGAGGTTCCTGTATGTCATGCTGAGGCCGAATTGGGACTCTTGGTTGGTCAAGGGGGCCTACGTACTTTCGGGGTACGGAGGCATACTTGCCCTCAGCACAGGAGTTCTGCTCCTAGATCTGGATAGGTCGCTTCTGAGCTACCTAGCAATCGCCGGAGTCCCACTGGCGCTCCTAACCGGAGTTTACACAGCATGGCTACTGGGCCAGGCCAAAGCGAGGTCGTGGTCGGAAGACTCACTTCTTCCTGCCAAGTTCCTCGTGGAGACCCTAGTGATCGGGGCTGCGGTTTTCTTCCCCATGGCCCTCATGGATCCGCTCGCAATCGTCGTTGGTTTAGCGATTCTAGCCGGGGTCCTCGTCCATGACAACAGGCTGGTAGTAAAGCCGCAGATGGAGCCGTTGCTATGAGGTGTTCCAATGGGTAAGACATTCATCGAGGACATCGCCCAGCGGTTGAGGATAATCCCCAACCTGGACAGGGAGATGTCCGGCGGGGCGAAGACGCCTCTGAAGTCCTTCCCGGAGCCCGAGGACTGGCACGATCACGTAGAGCTAGACGCTAACGAGTGGCCCAAGATGGTCGAGAAGCGATACTCCCTAGTCCCGACTACATGCTTCAACTGCGAGTCTGCATGCGGCCTTCTTGCCTACGTGGACAAGGACTCCGGTCAGGTCTCAAAATTCGAGGGGAACCCACATCACCCCGGGAGCAGGGGCCGGAACTGCGCCAAGGGCCCGGCAACCATCAACCAGATCAACGACACGGAGAGGATCCTCCACCCGATGAAGAGGGTCGGCCCCAGGGGAGAGGGCGGTTGGGAGAGGGTTTCCTGGGACCAGGCCCTAGATGAGATCTCGACCAAGATCAGAGAGTCACTCAAGACCGGTGCCAAGGACAGGGTGGTCTACCACGTGGGACGCCCGGGTCACGAGGGATACACCAACAGGATCCTGAAGGCATGGGGCGTTGATGGGCACAACAGCCACACAAACATCTGCTCTGCAGGAGCGAGGACGGGGTACGCGCTGTGGCACCGCCATGACCGGCCATCCCCCGATCACGCCAACGCCAAGGTGATACTGCTAACCTCCTCCCACCTGGAAACTGGGCACTACTTCAACCCGCACGCCCAGAGGATTCTGGAGGGGATGATGGACGGTGCCAAGCTGGTAGTGATCGACCCCCGCCTTTCCAACACTGCGGCAATGGCAGACCACTGGGTCCCAACATGGCCCGGATCGGAGTCGGCCCTCTTCCTCTCGTGGGCCAGCATGATCCTGGAGAGGGACCTGTACGACAGGGAC
Organism: uncultured Candidatus Poseidoniales archaeon; assembly: GCA_902530535.1. Classification (GTDB taxonomy): domain Archaea; phylum Thermoplasmatota; class Poseidoniia; order Poseidoniales; family Thalassarchaeaceae; genus UBA36. The sequence goes on along the minus strand of CACAAP010000013.1, from coordinate 6,684 downwards.
TTCGTCGAGAACTGGGTCAACTGGGAGGAGTGGCTGCAGGCTGATCACCCAGATGAGGAGAGGTCCTTCGAGAGATTCATCGAACTGCTGAAGGGAGAGTACTCCCAGTACACCCCCGAGTTCGCAGCGAAGGAATGCAGGATACCGGTAGAGCAGGTGATCGAGGTTGGAGAGATCGTGGCAAATGCCGGAAGCCGCCTAGCCACCCACGTCTGGAGGGCGGCTGCGATAGGCAACCTAGGCGGGTGGCAGGTCAGCAGGACCCTGCACCTCCTGAACGTCCTGACTGGTAGCGTCGGAACCGAGGGGGGAACTTCGCCAAACTCCTGGTCCAAGTTCAAGCCCGAGCTGTTCGACGTCCCTCCCGACCCGGACGGTTGGAACGAGCTGCACTTCCCTCCCGAGTACACACTCTCTCACTACGAGATGAGCCACATTCTGCCACACCTGATCAAGGACGGGAGGGGCTCCATGGACGTCTACTTCACCAGGGTATTCAACCCGGTGTGGACCTACCCAGACGGATTCTCCTGGATCGAGATGCTCCAGAACGAGGATTCGGTGGGGTGCCACATCGCTCTGACTCCCACCTGGAACGAGACGGCCTTCTTCGCGGACTACGTCCTACCCATGGGGCATGCATCCGAGAGGCACGACGTGAACTCCTACGCCACTAGCTCCGGCAAGTGGGTGGCATTCAGGCAGCCGGTCCTTCGTGAGTACGCTCGCAGGGAGGGGAGAGAAGTGGAGTTCACCCACGAGGTCAATCCCGGAGAGGTCTGGGAGGAGGACGAGTTCTGGAACGAGCTGTCTTGGAGGATCGACGATGGCACCATGGGGATCCGAGAGCACTTCATGAGCCCCTACAGGGAGGGCGAGAGGATCACCATCGACGAGTACTACCAGTACATGTTCGAGAGGGTCCCAGGCCTCCCAGAGGCTGCGGAGGCAGAGGGCACTGACGCTCTTGGTTACATGAGGAAGCACGGTGCCTTCCAGATTGAGGATGAGACCTACAACAAGCACGAGCAGGACGGCTGGCCGACCCCCAGCGGCAAGCAGGAGATATACTCCAAGAGCATGGTGGAGTTCGGATACCCGGAGCACTCCATACCCCACTACAGGGTGATGAGCCACGTCCATCCGGACAACCTCCAGGAGGAGGACGAGTACTGCCTCCTCCCCAACTTCAGGCTCCCCCAGCACATCCATTCGAGATCGGCCAATGCCAAGTGGCTGGCGGAAATCGGTCACAAGAACCCCCTGTGGGTGCATCCCAGCGATGCGGCCAAACTCGGGGTCGGGGAGGGCGACCTCCTGAAGGTGGAGACCGAGATAGGCTGGTTCATCGACAAGGTCTGGGTTACGGAGGGCATTAAGCCCGGGATAATCGGCTGCTCGCACCACATCGGAAGATGGAGGAGGAAGCAGGACTCGGGGAACCGGTACATGACCAACGAGGTCGAGATCGAGGAGTTGGGCGATGGGAAGATGAGGATGAGGACGGTGTCCGGAGTGCGCCCCTGGGAGTCTGACGACCCAGACACAAACAGGGTCTGGTGGAGGGACGGAGGAGTGCATCAGAACATCACACACGCCGTGCAGCCCGACCCCATCAGCGGAGCCCACTGCTGGCTCCAGAAGGTCAGGATAACCAGGCCGGTCGAGGGAGAGGAGTACGGGGACGTTGAGGTCGACACCAACAAGTCGTTCGAGTACTACAAGAGGTGGAACGAGATGGCTAAGGAGAAGGAAGTACACCCTCGAGGAGAGAGGAGGCCGCTGTGGATGAACAGGCCGCTACCGCCGAGGAAGGAGCACTGGTTCATTCGGCGTTGACCATGAGAGCGGGATCGGCTACGCCCCAGTCCACTGCTTCCCATAACCTCTCATGGAAGTAGTAGAACCCCATCTTCAACGGGAACTCGATCACGATGAACCATCCCGCCGTCTCTATCTCCCCTGTAAGGAGGCCTGCAACCGCCGCACCTGTCAAAGTTGCAATTATTCTCCAAGCGAATGTCTTCGCAAGGACTCGTTCTCTAGTGTACATTCCCATCGCCATGTCTTGGCGCGGGCCCGGCATCGAGCAATTAACCTAAGCGGTTTGAAATACGCAATCTACAGGTTTTGCCGTAGTTCCAGTATCGCCGAAATTTTCGACTATCAGGAAGGGGTTGACGAGGGATCGTCGGTATCTACATCTTCCAAACCCCAGTCGCTCATGCTCCATGCCCTTTCGTGGAAGTAGTACAGGAACATCTTGGTGACCACCTCGATACTTGCAATGCCGAACCCCACGGTCCAACTACCTGTGAGTAATCTGGCAATCAAGATCGTATCAGTTGTAGCTATGAATCTCCAACTGAATGTCTTCACGATGCTGCGGGTCCTGTTTGCATGTCCTGTACCGGGTATGTGTTCTGCCATGAACAACGCCGTCTTAGATTAGGGATAACCCCTCCGATTCGAAGTTCTGGGCGTTTCACAAGGATTCGAGGACAACGGCGATTCCCTGGCCGCCCCCTATGCACGCAGTAGCGACACCGTATCGTCCGCCGCTCCTCTTCAACTCGTGAGAGAGAGTTAGGACCAGTCTAGTCCCGGTTGCAGCCAAAGGATGGCCCAAGCCTACAGCACCCCCATTGACATTGACCCTGTCGTAGTCGATTCCAAGGTCCTTGATGCAAGCAACAGCTTGCCCTGCGAAAGCCTCGTTTATCTCCCAGAGATCTATGTCCCCCACGGATAGTCCTGCCTTCTCGATGGCCTTGAGGCTGGATGGGACCGGTCCGTATGCCATGATGCTGGGCTCGAGGCCCACAACTCCCCAGGATACGATTCTGGAAAGTGGCTCATCTCCATCAGCCTTCGCCCTGGATTCTGACTTGACCACTACTGCGGCAGCACCGTCCACAACTCCGGAGGCATTGCCTGCTGTGACCAATGATTGCGGGCCGAAGTGAGTCCGCAGACCGGATAGGGTCTCCACGGTGGTCCCTAGAACGACGTGATCCTCATGTGTGTGATCGACAGTGCCATCTGCAGTATCGACTGGTACGATCTCGGTTTCCCAAGTGCCTGATGAGATGCTGGACTCGGTCCTCTGATGGCTCATTGCCGCGTACTCGTCTGCTTGCTCTCTTTCTACTCCCTTCCTTCTGCACAGCTCATCGCTGGTTTGTGCCATGAACATGCCACTGACCCCATCCACCAGGTTGGTGAATAGGTAGTCCTCCATGTCCTGTGCTAGCTCCTCTCCTGCCGAAGGGGGCCTCCCGAGCTTGTACGTGTCCCTCATCCCCCTCAATACGTGAGGAGCCTGGCTGAGGTTCTCCATTCCACCGGCCACCACTACATCGGCCTCTCCGAGCATTATCATCTGGGTAGCGCTTATGATCGACTGGGCTCCACTCCCGCAGAGTCTGTTCAGGGTGAGCATCGGGACCTCCTCTGGGATCCCTGATCTGAGACCTGCGTGCCTGGCTCCGAAGATGGCTTGCCCTGAGGTCTGCAGGGCGTGCCCCATCACCACGTGTTCCACGCTGGTTGGGTCTGTGCCGGTCTTCTCCATTGCTCCCTTGATTGCTACTGTTCCGAGTTGCTCTGCAGAAACGGATGCGAGCCTTCCACCGGGTCCGCCATCGCCTCTCTTGCCTCCTAACCACTCGCAGAAGGGCGTCCTCGCCCCGCCTACGACAACCGCTCCCTCAGTCATCTGACTACTTCCGTTGCTCAGGACTCGTCGGACTCGTCTGTCATCGAGCCGAGGTAGTCTGGTAGTTCGACGCCTGACATCTTAGCGACGTCGTGTATCGGAGGCAGACTCTGTACTAGGCTGCTGACGAAGTTGCTGGTTGCTGAGTTTCCGTCTGCGTCGTTTCCGCTGTCCCACACTGTGATCTTGTCTATCTTCAGATTGCGGATTGCCTCGGTCTGTGCCGATACCATGGCCTCAATCTTCTCGACCATTAGCAGGGTTGCTGCGGCCTTTGGATCCCCTGAGGCGCTTGACACTAGGTTGCTGTAACCCTGGGCCTTTGCCTCCAGGACCTTCTGGACACCCTCGGCCTCTGCCTCGTACTTAGCCAGGATAGCATCTGCCTCACCACGGGCGATTCTCCTCTGTCTCTCTGCCTCGGCCTCTGCTGCTATCTCGACCTGCTGCTTGGCCACTGTCTCCCTGGCAATCTCGCTGGCTCTGAGCTTCTGCTCTTCCTCGTCGTAGGTCGCCTTCGCGATCTCGGCCTCTGCCACAGCAGTGGCCACGTCAGCTCTCTGCTTGGCCGATGCCTCTGCCTCAGCGAGGTCGGCGTTTGCCCTGGCTATCTCTGCCTGAGCTGCGTTCTCACCGCCAACGGCCATTGCCTCTTGCTGCTCGACGTAGACACGCTGGTCGGCCTGTGCTGCCTTCCTTCCCTTCTCGGCCTCTGCTGTGTTCTGTGCGACCTGGATCTCCCTCGTTCTGTCGGCCTGTGCCTTACCGATTGCTCCGTCCCTCTCGGCGTTTGCTACATCGATCTTGGCCTGCTCGACTGCAGTTGATGCGGCCTTCTTTCCGATGCTCTCGATGTAGTCTGACTCGTCTGTGATGTCGGCGATGTTAACGTTGATCAGGTAAAGTCCCACCTTCCTCATCTCCTGGCCGACGTTCTTCTGAATCAGCTCTAGGAACGAGTCCCTGTCTTGGTTGATCTGCTCGATGGTGAGAGTTGCTACGGTTAGTCGCAGTTGACCGAAGATGATCTCCTTCGCCATCTCCTCTATGTCGTCTACCTTGAACCCAAGAAGACGCTCGGCCGCGTTGGCCATCACGGTCGGCTCCGTCGAGACACCTATGGTGAAGGTGCTTGGAACGTTTATCCTGATGTTCTGGAGAGACAGTGCCCCCCTCAGGTCGATGTTGATGGTCATCGGCTTCAGTGAGATGTAAGCGTAGTCCTGGATTAGTGGCCACACCAGTGCGGCACCTCCGTGGAGGGTCTTGGAAGGTTTAGGGCGTCCGTCCGCAGTCCTCTCTGTCCTACCGTAAATCACCATTATCTGATCAGGTGGACATCTCTTGTACCGCTGTGCGAAAAACATCACTGCGGCAACAAGAATCAGTACAACTGCAAAAATCATTATTCCTAGTACATCGCTTGCATCTGTTGCCATTGGCTCAACTCATCCCATAAGAGGGCGCAGTCACCTATGAATGCTTACCCGCCGCGAGCTACGAATCTGATGTCGTAGAGTGGGTTATCTATCTTAGATCCGCTTGACTACTAGGACCTCTCCGATGGTGTCAACCACCTCGATGAAGTCGCCTGTCGCTATCCCTGCTCCGTCCTCTGACTTCGCATTGTAGGTCCTCTGTGCCTCATTGACCTCGACGGTTACCTGACCTACTCCATCATCTGAAATCCTGAGGTAGACTTGTCCCTTGGACCCGATGGCCTCCGAGAGTTCTACGGTCCCATCCTGCTGGAGGTTGACGAAAAGTTCGAACAGTTTGCCGGTGAAGTACATCGAGGATCCGCCGGCAATGGACCCAGCTAGTATGGCTGGTGAAGCCCCGCCCCCGGACTTAGTCACGTACAGACCGGCTAGTCCGAAGAACATCAAGAAGGCCATGATTCCCTGGAAAGTGAGAGCCTTGAACGACGCATCCGCGCCCATGTCGACGTCGATTCCGAATAGCCCGTCGAATATGTCCGTAGCAATGCCACCTATCATCAGGAGGAAGAAGTACAGGACGAACAGGATGCCCCCAATCAAAGCGCTCGCCGCGAATAGCATGTCGATGCCTGTAACATCCCCTAGACCTACCAACTCGAACAAACTGAATTCTACCATTGACCCTGCGTGTGAAGACTAAGTTTTGACTTGTTCGGCGGAAAGGGTCCTGGAAAGTCCTCATTTCCTGGAAAGTAGGACGCCCATATAGCGCTCCAGGTTCAGGATGGGCCCAAGTGAGAGCCCTACAATAACGAACGAGATAGTCAGTGTGGTGTCTGAACTGAAGCCGAATAAAGAATCGATCATCGTGTAAGATAGGAGCCCTAAGAGGAAGAGTAGGACGGGGATTGCTGCCCTCCTGAAGAAGATGTGGTAACCGAAGAGCTGATCGAAAGCAGGGTTACCTATCGCCTTGTCTACTATGTTTTCTTCATCCCTAGCGGGCATGTTCCTCAACTCACATTGTAGCTAGCCACTGGAACATTCCGAAGATGGTAATCACAATGGGTATCGAGTACCATGCTGCCTTCACGGGCTTGGAGGAGTTGTCCACCAGTTGCTTTCTCCCGGTTGAGGGATCAGTCTGGAGGATGGTCTTCTCAGCCTTACTGTATAGTTCTGTAAACTCATTTTCGTTCCTAGCAAGGAATAGTAGGAAGTAGAAGCCGAGTGCTACTGTTCCCCCTCCCGTTCCCTGAATCAAGTATGCAATCCAGTTGGATGTATCCTCGTCAGCAAGCAGGGCATTACCAATCAGAAGTTGCGCTATCCCCATCATGAACCACATGATTGAGTCTCTTCGTGCCATAGCCAGTTGAAGAGAAACCCCCTCTTGAATATGACCCCTGCATGGGAGAGAATCATCCGCCTCTGCTCTTGGGCCGTTTCTCCCAGATGGCCCATGTGCCCTTGGCTGTGGCTACTAGTTTGCCCTCTGCTGTAACGAGCCTTCCCTCGATGTGA
>CACAAP010000012.1:0-41710 GCA_902530535.1 uncultured Candidatus Poseidoniales archaeon | reverse complement strand
CTGTATTGTTGGGATCGACCTTGACTTCTACAATCATTTCACCGACCTGTCCCAACCAATCTAGAACTGAGTCTATACTTCGCCTGGCATATCCGTGTCTCTGTTCCGAGCTCCTTACCCAATATCCCAAATTCCAAGTCGCCCTCTCAGATCTTGTAACTCTATCAAAACCGACTAATCCAATGACATAACCATCCCATGGACGTATCATCACCCAGTGATGAAGAAGGCCTGATCTGCCCTTCCTCTCGGTGTCTCTGATGAAATCCTCAATCTGAGGTCTTATTTCCTTATCTGGATTAATCCACGGCATTGCCCTCATCACATCTGGCCAGGTCTCCTCGAATGCTTCGACTATTTCTGCTATGTGAGATTTTGAAGCTGGCCTTAGAACCAGCCCCTCATCCACTCGTATGGTGGAAGTGGCTCGCCTCTGCATCATTCTCGGGGAGGGGTCCCACCGCATCAGTTCTGCGTCGACGTCTAGGTTATGAAATCAGTTTCTCCCTTGCTCTTACTAGGTCTGGGTCATCTGGATGCAGTTTTATCGCAGATTCCACCATCCTCCTCGCATCTGAATTCCTACCAATCGACATGAGAAGCCTTCCTACTGAATACACCAATGAGGTCCTGTTCCCTAGATGGGGGCCTACTTCATCCAATAGTACGGTGGCTTGGCCTGTATTCTGCTCCTTTGCTGATCTGATTGCAGATTGCAATTGTTTGATTATTTCTGCTGCGGGCCATTCTTCTTGTTGCTGCCAAGGCCAAAAAGTAGGAGTCTCTTCAGAGTTCTCATTTGGTTCTGGAGGAGTTTCTTGTTGAGAGACGACTGGAGCCGCGGGCAACTTTGGTATTGTTTCTGGCGAGGATTCGACTCTTTCCTCTTGTACTGGAAGAGAGGCAATTTTAGGGATTGAAAATGAAGGAGCAGAAGGTATTTGCGGGGAGGTGTCCGATTCCGTGGACTCTGTGGAGAATGCCGCTTCGAATTCGTCAATCCTACCGTCCCCATCGAAGTCTTCTGACTCCAATTGTGTTTGGTTGGAAAGCGGCATCCCACTCTCCTCTGCATCGATTAATTCACTTGGAGGTGAGGGTTGGACGAACGTTGGGGTTTCAGAGTTTGGTTGAATTAATTCGATTTGTCTCTGCTCAATTATTTCCTCTTCCTCTGGCAAATCCTTTGGAACCTCGAACTTCTGGACAAATTGAGGGATGTCATCTACAGTCAGTTCGTATTCCTCATCGACATCTTCCTCTGAAGGAACCAGTGAGTCGAAGTCTGGCTTTCTATCGAGTACGATTTCTTCTCCCTCCCCGTATTGTGAAACTTCGACTGTTAAGTCGTCTAATGCGAATGAAGGGGGTGTGATCTCTTCCTCCTCCTCATGTTCAATCTCGGTCATAAGTTGGTCTAGGAGATCTGTAGATTCGTCCTCTTCTAGTCCAGAATCCTGCTGGAAGGAAGGGCGATCAATCTGATAGTAACATCTCGTACAAACCTTTGTTCCCTCTTGGTTTGTGTGCTGACAAGATGGGCAAACTACACCCTTAGAATTTGAATTGCTCCATGACTTGAATCTGTCAAACACCAGTCCCGTCCCCCCTGGATGTTTCTCTCGAATACTTCGAGCGTTTAATTCTCACTGGAAATGGATTGATTATTGAGTCAGAGACTCATCAAGTAACCGTGATAGGGTCTGGAGGTGACGGTGGGTCGTGGCAGGCTCTGAGAAGGATATCGTGAGTCGCTTCCAGAGGAGCCAAGACCACCATGAAGCCTATCTTCGTCTGATTAGATGGGAATTAGAAGACGAGTTAGCAATGACTGAAGAGAGATTGAGGAATTGGTCGGATAAGAAGCTCGAAGCAAATGGAATTGCGCTTTTTGGTTTAAGCGCTAAGACTGACGGCTGGTTATTCGGCCAACGAGTGATAAGATTTCGAAGAGGAGCGGGGAGGGGTCTGGGCTCTCATAGATTCAGGCAGGGCGACATCATCATGCTTAGTAGGAGTAATCCATTGACTGAAAAACCCATAGAGGCAGTAGTCAGCAATAGAAGCAGAGACTCGATTAGAGTAGTCCTACCCGAGGCTCCAAAGGGACTTAGAAAAGGAACGTGGAGGATTGACAGGGGAGCCAATCGAGTTGCATTCGACAGAATGAGAGATGCGTTGAATTCAATTTTCGAAGAGGATGGAGGCGCTCCACTAAGGGAGCTTCTACTTGGGCTTGTTCACGATCCAGAAGCTACCGCTTCTCTAATTCCAGAGATGAAGGGGGCAAAGGAGGTCAGGGTTCCACTTCCGAGTGACCTGAACGAGTCCCAGAGGGAGGCTGCCAAGATGGGAATCAGCAGAAGATTGACTTTGATTCAGGGTCCCCCGGGTACGGGAAAGACTCATACTGCGGTTAGAATACTGGAGAACTGGGCGATTCAAGATACTGGTACCGTCCTGGCTGTCGCCGATTCTAATGTTGCTGTCGATAACCTGCTAGAGGGTCTGCTTGAAAGAGAAATCAGGACTGTAAGGCTCGGACAACCAGTGAAGGTTAGAGAAAACCTGAGAGAAGCCACAATGGATGCCAGAATGGAGAGTCACGAGCTTAACAGAGATTTGATTGAGGAGATTGAGAGGAATGAAAAGCTATCCCGTAGGATAAAGGGGATGCGAGGAGGGAAGGAAAAAGGCCTTGCACATAGGGACTTGAGCCGAGGTTGGAAGGAGGTAAGGAGGCTTGAAAGACAGATTAGGGATGATATTCTAGATCGGGCTCAGGTTCTATGTTGTACGTGCATAGGTTCTGGGCATGATCTACTCGACGGGAGGAGGTTTTCTAGGGTTCTTATCGACGAGGCAACTCAGGCAACGGAGCCAGCATCATTGGTTCCCCTGGTTAAGGGATCTAGACAGATTGTCCTTGTGGGAGACCATAGACAACTGCCTCCAACCGTCATTTCACGTCGAGCAGAGAAAGGCGGTTTGGATAGGTCGCTATTTGAACGCCTAGTTGAGATGGGCATCGCTCCGCTCATGCTTACCACTCAATACAGGATGCATCCTTCAATTTCTGATTTCCCAAACAAGAGATTCTATGATGGGAAACTCGAGGACGGGGTGGATAAATCGGATAGAGAAGCTCCTGCAGGTATGCTCTGGCCTGATTGGGACTCTCCTCTAGCATTCCTACCTGTCGAGGGCGAGGAGTTACTATCTCCAGACGGAGCCTCGAAGGAGAATTCTGTGGAGGCTTCATGGGTCGTGAAGATATTGATGGGGCTAATCGAAGAGGGTGGACTAGATTTCTCGGACATAGGGATAGTTACCCCATATGCCGGCCAAGTACGGGCGATAAGGGACATGATTCCCGAGTCAATGCAGGATGTTGAGGTCAGGACGGTGGATGGTTACCAAGGAAGGGAGAAGGACGTGATAATCTTCTCCAGTGTTAGATCTAACTCAGATGGAAATGTAGGTTTCCTTTCTGATGGTAGGAGATTGAACGTAGCACTAACCAGATCTAGGAGAGGCCTCATAGTGGTCGGTGACCCGGAAACTCTCACACATGACGAGAATTGGAGAGCCTGGATTGATCACATCAGGAGTAGCAAGCTTGAGGCATGGCATCTCTTGGGTACAGCGTGAGGCGTGACAATGGGCGATCATGACTCCCCCATCTCCATACATGGCGGAGGGACTCTAGCCAAGGCCATTGTTTCCCAGGAACAAGAACACTGGTCGGTCCCGGATGGTACGATCCTTTCTTCGGGATCAAAGAGACTTGTGGCCTTCGTGATTGACGTAGTTATTGTTGTCTCAATTCTAAATTTGGCTACTAGAGGGATGATCGCAAACGCATTGAACATCTCTCTATGGGCTTCCTCGGATTTCCACTATGCTGTTGCTTTCGCTGCAATTTTTCTCACTACCCACTGGCTGTACTGGAGATTGACGGGTTTGGCATTCTCCAGATCTCTTGGTCAAAAAGTCCTGGGAATCGCCATCGTTATGGAAGATGGAAGTAAAGTGGAAAGCAATATTTGGGATAGGAGGGCCTTTGCGAAGCTACTCTACCTACTTCCAGTTGTAAACCTGTACTTCGGTGTTTACGAATTAGCGAGGATTTCTCAGAGGCATACCCATCAATCAAATATCGATCTAAGAGTAGGTACAATCGTCGCACATTCTGAGTCGCTTCCTCCAGCGAGTAGGAAGAATATCAGGTAGGTGTAGAATTGGAAGAAGCCATCGAATGGGTTCTTTCCGGAGGTTGTATCGTTTATCCTACGTCTACGCTACCTGCACTGGGTTGTATCCCTGATTCAAATGCTTTAGACAGACTTTATCGGATTAAGGGAAGATATAGTGGAGCTCCTGTGAGTCTCGGTGTTGTGAATCTGAGTCAGGCTAGTGAGATAGTTCATGTCCCTGATGACGTAAACGAAATTCTTGATGTGTTTCCAGAAGGATCTCTGACGATTATACTTAGAGCAAAGAATGAGATGGACTCCAGACTCGGAGGGGACAAGGTGGCCGTTAGAGTGGTATCGAATAGAACGGCCAAGGAGTTGCTTAGTAAGACGGGCCCGCTGACAGCAACCAGTGCAAATATTTCTGGACAGGAGCCGTTGTTAGATTGTGTAGAAGCCGCAGAGTCTCTTCAAATGGCCGAAGAAGCCATAGTCGGGGTTGATGGCGTCTGTGAAGGAGGACCGCCCAGTACTTTGATAGCATGGCATACGGTCTGCGAATCACCTGAGTCAGTGAGTATCGAGGTAATAAGAGAAGGGAAGATAAGTTCGGAGGAAGTTTTGTCATGGTGGAAGAGCAGGATCTGAAACAATGGCGAGATGCCGGTCACGTAGCCAGAAGGACTCTTGAAGGCATAAAGGGAGAGATTGTAGAAGGAAAGGAGTGGTCAGAAGTAATAGATTCAGCAGAGAGATTCATCAGAAGGCACGGAGGTAAGGCTGCATTCCCTGTGACTATATCTGTTAACGAAATGGCCGCACATTACACTTCCAACACAGAGCTGACTCCTCCTGAGGGTTTCGAGGGCGAGATGATCTTCCAGAAAGGGGACTTGGTCAAGCTAGATGTTGGCGTCCACATCAAAGGGGCCCTGGGAGACAATGCTCTCACAGTAGAAGTGGGGAGTGGGGGAGAGCATACTGAGCAGATCAGAGCAGCGAGAGAGGCACGAGATGCAGCGATCGAGAAGATGCATCCAGGAACTCCATGGCATGTGATAGGAGAGGCGGCGCAACAAGCATCGATAGATGCTGGCTTTGAACCAATCAGGAATCTTAGCGGTCACAAGATGGAAAGATGGAGTCTGCACTCTGGGGTTTCAATACCTATGTTCGCATGTGGCCCTAACAATCCTGGTTACAAAGGAGAGGTTGAGGCAGGGGGAGTATATGCTATTGAGCCATTCAATACAACAGGAAAAAGTGGGATGATTGAGAATGTCCCTCCCTCTGATTCATCCAATATCCTGAGAGTGACGGGAGATGTGAAGATTAGGAAGGCTCTATCCAAGGGCAAGTTGAAACCACTAGGCGCTACTATGGCAAGATATATCGAAGAGAGATACAGCACCCTACCTTTCGCCGAGAGATGGGCATACCCTCTGCTTAGCAAACCCTTCCCAGAGGAGGACGAGGAGTCCCTGAGAAGGAAATGGAGGGCTCTGATCAAGAAGTTGACATCGATCAGGTTCCTAGAGGTCTACAGCGCACTCAGGGATGTAGATAAGGGAGTTGTGGGGCAATTCGAGCACACAGTATACGTCACAGAGGGCGGTCCAGAGATTCTGACAGTGGAGTAAATCGATATTTTTTTCTGGAATTTAGGCTAGATTATCTCCCTTTCCTCACAACGATTAACTATTGCCTCCTGCCTGCCATGATTGTACAGGACGAAAGGTTCTCGCTGAGTGCATCCCATCCCCTCGCATTTATCTCTCTCCTGTACACCTTTTGGTCTGTTAGCGGACTGCTTAAAATTGACAAGAAATCTGTAAGTTCTAATCGATATTAGATTTCCCGGTTTGAGACTCCCCAAACAAAGTCACAGCGATGATAGCAGAGAAAATGAGGGTCATTCCAACTATCTGCTGTAACGAAGGCTGCTCAGAAAGAAGGATTACTCCCCAGACTATTGTGAGAACTGGTTGCAATAGAACCGCGAAGGAGGTATGTGCAGCTGGAAGTCGAGGAAGGGCGAATGTAATCGCGATCCACCCAATTACTTGGCATGAAATCGCTAGTAGGAATAGCCACCCATGACCAGGCCAGCTCAATGTGAAGTCTATTGGTTCGATGTCCAATCTTTCCAAGGGAGCTATTCCAACCAGTAGAAGCCCAATTGCTGCTCCTATGGTAGCATCGAATTGGAGATTCGCGGAGGGGGCTTGGATTCTATTTGAGTACCTGTACAGAATAAGGAATGAAGAGTAGAAGATTGCTGCGACGATGCCTCCTACGACTCCCTTCAATGGATCTTCACCATATGGTTCATCATCCCAGATACCCGCTATGAAAACGAGTCCGATCATTACCATCGGCAATGCTAGCAGTATCATCCGATTTGGCCTCTCACCGAATAGCCACCAACTAACTAATGTGACAATAATTACCTGAGAGTTTCCGATCAGTGTTGCTATTCCACTTCCAATGTAGTCAATGGCACTGTGATATCCTGCGAAGTCAATGGCTAGAAGAATTCCAGCGGCAAAAGTGAGCATCCTACTGTTGAAGGATCTCTTGTCTTCCCTATTCAAATACCAAACTAGGATGAATAGGATTGGGATTGCGTAAACCATTCTGAAGAAGGCCCCAGTAATCGGTGTGGTTTCGGATTGTATGTAGAGCAGTGGTGCAAACGAGAGTAGGGAAGCGCCTGCAAGGGCTATCAGCATAATGCGCCGGTCATCTGCCGGCGCCTTCATCAGCCCCCCTCACTCCGGTGCATAACTTTCGTCGTTGAGCATTTTCTGAAGATCTCCTGATTCATACAGCTCTAGGGCAATATCGGACCCTCCGATCAATTCTCCATTGATGAAGACTTGAGGAATGGTAGGGAAATCAGACCACTCCTTCAACGCTGGTCTTGCTCTAGGATCGGAAAGGACGTTTACACTCGCAAATGTCTCCATCCCAAGTTCATTTGCTACCATGCTGATCACTTGGGCCCCTCTTGCTGAGAAGCCACATTGTGGTTGGTCGGGTGTGCCCTTCATAAAAATCACAATTTTATTCTCATCAACTACTTTTTGCAGCTCTTCGGGTGTCCAGTCAAAACTCATTTCAATCACTCCTTCCTTGGTCTTCTGATATGTACTCCAAAGAACTCTGTCTCTTGACCATGTGGGTCGAAAGCTGTCTTAGAATTCGTCTCTGCTTGTTTTGGAGTCATACATTTTAGATCTAGAGCATGCACAGTATTGTCGGAGATAAACGGCTTGAAATGGTTGAGAATAGGCTTCTGTCTTTGAAGCGGCATCACACCCTCAAAGCTCTGAGAAATAACTCTGACATGGAAGTGGTCTCCTGTTCCATGTAAATCGGATACTTCTACCTCGGCGTCGGGAACTACCTTGAGGATCTCGTTTGTCATCCAATCGGAGGTTACCATGGCTATGTTAAGAGGCATTCCGATATTAAACTAAGTTTCCATGGCACTGGTTATTGATTCTAGATTCTCAGATATGGTTCCCTTATTGTTAATCAGTCCTGATCCGACCACTGCGACATCTACCCCCCAGTCTGCTACCAGTTTTGCATTGTGATACTTGATCCCGCCGTCGATCATCAGTTTCGTTTTCCTTCCACCATTTTCAATCTGCATATCTATTTCTCTACGTAGAATCCTTACCTTTTCCTCTACTTCTGGAATGAAAGACTGACCGCCCTTTCCTGGGACTACGGACATGACCAGAACTAGGTCTAGATCGTTCAGGAGAGACAGGGTGTCCTCTACAGGAGTGTCAGGGTTTAGAACACAACCGGATAGGATACTGGAATTGTGGAGACTGGAGATTAACCCAGGAAAGTCTTCTACAGCCTCAATATGAGCGATTACCATGTTCACTCCTGCATCTGCATATTGCTCCCATGTCTCTTCTGCATTGTTAATCATCAGATGACAGTCGATGAAAACATCCGGCCCCACTCTTTCCCTTACTGACCTGATTAGTGCTGGTCCAAACGTGATCGTTCTGTTTACGACCCAATTTCCATCCATTACGTCCATGTGTAACCAATCTATTCCAGCATCAATGGCTTCATCCAGGGTTTCGCCCAATCTGCAGAAGTCTGCAGTAAGGATACTAGGTGTAATCTGCATATGTCCTGTCAAAGGGGAAGGGGGGATGGTTCTCAATACCTTCTAAGAATGTCTCAATTCCAACACACATGTTGATAGGATGAAATGGATTAGGTAAGCCAATGGGCAAGGTTGTTGATACTGGTGATGCAGACTTTGACGTGATGACAAAGAGTGACGAGTGGGTGCTTGCAGATTTCTGGGCTCCATGGTGTGGACCCTGTAGGATGGTGGGACCGGTTCTATCACAGATTGCAGATGAGAGAGAGATTACTATTGCAAAGGTGAACACTGATGTTAATCCACTTACCTCCGGAAGATTTGGAATTAGAGGGATACCCGCCCTGATTCTATTTAGAAACGGAGAGGTAGTCGACAGGATTACTGGTGCAATGCCGAAGCAAAGTATGGACTCGTGGCTAGACAGGCACATGAGTTCCTAGTTCTCATTTCTATTCAGTCTGTTCAATCTTTCTTGGAAGGGTTTTCCAACTTCTCTCAATAGCCTTGCTCGTAGAGCTTCGTGTAACCACATCCCATCTTCTAATTCTAACATCAAACCCCTCTCGATTAGTTGTTCGGGAGGGTTGCCATCTACTCCAGCTGCCTTGGCTAGTTTTTCCCATGGTACTGGCCTATCAGAGGTGGCCAAAATGGATAGTATCTCCCTGTGTGGTTTTGGAAGAACATTGAGAATCTCTTCATCCAGGAACCTGAGCCAATCTTCATGCATCGTGTGTCCGTACATCTCAAGCAATTCTACGGCTAAGGGATGCCCCCCTGTCACTCTATGAATCTCAGAAGCATGAACGTTCTCGGGTATGTTGATTTGTTCTATCCATGATTCTATCTCCTCTTGTTTCAGGCCTGATAAGGCCATTTCTGATACCTTATCCAAGGTATGCACATATCTGCGATCGTAGAATGCCAAATTCGTCCGAGAAATCATCAATAGTCTGAGATTGGTATTTTCTGCTATCTGGAGAAGTGCCCCGAAGAGATAGTCTCCCTGACTACCAATATTGTGAACGTCATCCAGAATTACCACCGTTTCGATTCCTTGATTATATTCAATCAATGAGTCCTCATCTAGAAGATGGGCAGTTAGACGGCGTCTGAAGGAGTCGATTTCCAATCTCGCTGCTGGCTTGTAGGGGAGGGTATCTAGGACGTTGTACGGGTCTTCGGATTCATCTCTGATACCTATTCGATGCAGGAGACTGGTTGCGATACCCAAGGAGGAATCCCAAGGCTGACATGGATAGTACATCGTATTTAGTCCGCTAGAATTGGTCATTAACTCAGAAATCCAGTGAGAGACTAGAGTGGTCTTACCACATCCGGCTATCCCAGAAATAGCAAGGAGCGGTTTTCCTGATTGATACCAGTTATCGAGAATGATCATCTCTTCCTTTCTTCCATGTACTTTGCGGGTCTTTGGTGGAGCGGTATTGTATGTTGAATGAGCACCAGTGAGGAGTGAAATCGACCCTGGTTTCGGTTCTGCAGTGCCTCCGGCTACGAGGGCTCCAAAACGAATATCACCGAAATTTAGTACTCCCTCATGTTGTGCATGCATCAAAATCTGCAATAGACTTAGGCCAGCTTGGAGTTTATTCGCAGCCTCATCTGCTCGTATTTCTAGTACCTCTCCCTCTTTCGATCTAATCAGTACTAACATGGAACGAAGTTCAGAAATCCTCTCTCTTGCGATATCCCTACCCTCATCGGTTAGTTGCCATGTCTTTTGTCTTCGGTTGTCTCCTCTGACTGGCCTGCTGTGTTGCGAAATCATTCCCTGAGAGTTTAGTTGCCTCATTGCTCTAGAGACATTGGGGGGATGCAAGGCGCACGATTCTGCTATTCCAGATCGAGTTACATGTGAGGTGACTATGTAGTGGTCTGCTTGGAAGTCCTGCTCCCAGAGATGTAGCATAATCCTATCAGGAACCGGGACATTGGGGCTTGAATTATGGCGTGCCACAGAATTGACGGTAGGGGAATGTAGCATCAAGGTTAGGGACTTGCAATTCAATCGGTTTCAATGATGCAAAACGGATATTCTGATTGCATAGGCGGTAAAAACAGTTGATTACAGTCTCTAACAACAGAAGACAGGCTCAGTATGCTTCCGACTCCCATACTTACTGAAACTGGCATCATTGAAATCGGGCTAGGAATGTAGTCTTCTCCTGTCTGAGAAAGTATTAGTTGTATTCCATCCCCCTCTGGGACAACTACATCCATTCCAAAGAACTCCATTTTAGCAATCACTGTAGAGCCCGGCGAGAGTACCTCGCCATCTTTACCTCCATCATGAAATCGCAAGTCCATCACAGCATGACCGAGATGCATGCCGTTACTTGATTGAACCATCTCAACGAATAGATGACCGCTTGTGGAAAGTTGAGAAATTGTAGCTTCAACATGGAAGGTTGGCGTTCCTACAATCCTGGTTTCTTCCTCAAATTCTGGACATTCTACTGTAAGACTGGAGGTTGTGGTGATAGTGTCACTACCTCCAATAATAGAGCAATAGTCCATGTCCATATCTATCCAGTGTAGGTCATCCGGAGGGTATGAAGTCTCAACACGCCAACCCCCTATATTGTCCTGAACCTCGACTATCAATCTAGGTTCTGGGCCTTTGTCCATTAGGTAGAAGTTGAACCACTCAAGCAGGTCATCTGCCCAGTCCCATCTTAATGTGTAAGGGAAAGCCTCTGCCCCCCTGCCAGAATTAAGATTCTCGTGTCCCGATCTTCTATCGGGATAGTCGTGACCCCATTGTCCGTATAGCCCCTTAACTTCGAATCCTGCATCAATCATGATATTATGTACAGGAAATGCCATGTGTGGGTCTACATTCCAATCTTGCAATCCATGAATGATGTAGACAGAGCCGTTATAGTTCTGAATTGCTCTAGTTAGGAAGTGTCTTTCCTCCCAGTAATCGCTTCCTATCCAAGCGAGGTTGTCCCCGGTAAGGTAGGCTCCAACTCCCGCATAGTATCCCTCCATGTATCCTTCACATGCATTCTGTGCGTCCTCTAGATTACCGTCGAGGCCGAAGCTTCCATACACCCCATTGTGCATTATCGCTCCTCTGGCCTCCATACTTCCGTTTCTCCACATTAAATCATGCACACCAATAAGGCCTGACATTGGGACTATCGTCTTGAGATGAGTCGAACCCATCGCAGCCGCTTCCCAGGGTGTTGAGCCATCGTATGATTTCCCGATTGCTCCAACATTTCCATTGGAAAATGGTGCCTTGCCAAGGTACTCGATGGCTGCATGAATGCCCAACTGTTCATCGAGACCCATCAGGTCCATGCAATGATTAGATTCCCCGGTTCCAAAAACGCTAACTTGGGCTACTCCGAAACCATGAGGTACAAAGTTCTCAATGAGGAACCTCCCTAGTCTGTCTGCAGGAGTTAATGCATCTACGTCGCCATCATCATAGTATGGGCCTATTTCGGTAATTATCGGTACCCTGCAATCTTCTGGGACCTCTGAAGAGTCCATATCACATCCTTCTATGATTGGAAGCCAGAGGCCTAGGTGGACTTCGGCCCCTCCTAAAGCTCCAGCACCGCCGTCTGAAACAGTAATTTCAGGAACTTGGACAAAAATCGATCTTACGGTATCTATAGGATATGACCCAGTAGATGAAACTCTACTGAATACGTCATCGTCTCTGTAAATCAGATTCGAACGATCCTCCACTCTAGGAAGCCAGTGTTCTTCTTCGGCGTCTATAGATTCGATAGAACCGTCTCCCATGCATCCTGAAAATACTGGTGCCAGCAAGAGTAAGACCGCTAGATAGGTTCGATGTATTCCATATCGGTCCACTAATTGCACGGTTGGGCGAGTCTGCACGAATATTAGGGATTAATGGCAGGGGTTTCCGGCTATTCTTTCATCATCATCCTAAGTTCCTCTACTGAGCGTTGTTCATCGAAGTAGACTACTTCTAGGGAGTCGTAAAGCTCAGAGTCTCCGAGTTCCTCTACCAACGGCAAAATCCTACCATAAATTTCCGCTGCTGTCTTTTCTGTTTGGTACGCCTCTTCGAGTATTTCCTTGTAATTTGAAGTATGAACTATCGGAGATGAGTCTCTCTCAGTTATCGCAGTTCCATCCAGTTTTACGATAGCGGAGCGAACTGTGGCAGCGTGCATCACAGATTCATTGACTTCATTGCTGAAGTGAGCGGATAAGTGGAGCCTGTGAATCCCTGACACGTATGCAGAATAGTGAGCATACATTGCTATTGCTCTTAGTTCCCAAGATAAAGCTTGATTTAGCGCTTCGACTAGTTGATTGTTCGGCATATCTCTCTCAGTGCTCTATTTATGGCGAGTGCTATCAATACTCGCTTTCAACTAGAGTTTTTTCGGCCGCAACATATGTGTCTGTGTCCTCTCTCGAGTAGACGTGAGTGCGTACGAAGAATTACTGACGAGGTTGAAAGATATCGACTTGATTAGACAGATAGGGAGCCTATTGAGTTGGGATCAGGAGGTGCTGATGCCTCCAAAGGCGGCTCCTCTGAGGGCAGAGCAACTTGCTTGGATTTCTAAGACTGCCCATGAGAGGCTAACTGACGCCAGAATAGGAGAAATATTGGAAGAGATTGAGTCCAGTGATGATCTGGATGCAATTAAATTGGCGAATATCAGACTTGCGAGGGAGGCTTTTGACAGGGCAACGAAGTTGCCTACAGAGTTCGTTGAAGAGATGGCGAAGCATCGTTCCAAGGCTCTGATTTCTTGGACTGAGGCAAGGGAGAAGGACGATTTCTCAATTTTCCGTAATGACCTCGAAATAGCGATTGGGCATGCAAGGATGAAGGCCGATTTCTTCGGATATGATGGTCTGAGATACGATGCACTGCTCGATCTTTACGAAAGCGGTCTAACCGTGGAAAGACTTGACCCCCTGTTCTCGGGTCTTAGAGAAAATGTGGCACCCCTGATTAAGGAAGTAGTGGAAAGGGACGAAGGGCCAGATCTCTCATGGGTTACAGAAAGCACATGGAGTCAGAAAGCACAGGAAGAGTTGAGCCAAAGTGTTTCTGAGGCAATAGGTTTCGACTTCAAGGCAGGAAGGAGGGATCTTTCCACTCACCCTTTCTGTGGGGGGCCAAATCCCGACGATGTTAGGTGGACAACTCGCTATAGTGAAGAGGAGCCGTTCGGATCGCTGTTTGGTTCTATGCATGAAACAGGTCACGGTACGTACGAACAGGGTAGACCTAGGGATTTGGACTTCCAACCAGCAGGAAAGGCGAACGGTCTTGGAATTCACGAGAGTCAAAGTCGCCTCTGGGAGAATCAGGTAGGAAGATCCAGAGAATTTTGTGAATGGTCTATCCCGTTGTGGAGGAAGTTCTTCCCAGAAAATATGGACGGAGTCAGCGCAGAGCAACTGTGGCAGGCAGTTAATTTGGTGAAGCCTGGGTTAATCAGGGTAGATGCTGATGAGGCGACATACAATCTACACATCATGATCAGGTATGAGATCGAAAAGCAACTCATTGCTGGCGAAATAGATGTAGATGATCTGCCGGACGCTTGGGACGAAATGTACCATGAATACTTGGGAATTAGAGCTCCTAACCGTACACTAGGGGTGCTTCAGGATATTCACTGGTCAATGGGTGCAATCGGCTACTTCCCAACGTACACTCTCGGGAATCTGTACGCTGCTCAACTGCTCGAGTCAGCTAGAAAAGATCTACCAGAACACGATACTCAGATTAGGGAAGGAGCCTTCTCCCCACTACTCGAATGGATGAGGGATAATGTCCACTCAAGGGGGAGCGTGCTAGAGCCAGCGGAACTAATCAAAGAGGCAACTGGACAGGACCCTTCTCCTGATGCTTTCATAAGATATCTTGGCTCAAAGGTTGAGAGGCTTTACGGAGTTAGTGCTTAGAAGAGCTGGGGTGCACATGACAGTATCCAGTCTGATTGACTACTCCTCCCTAGTAAGGGAGATTGGAGGAGAGTGTGCCTTCGTCAGAGTCTCAGGGGAATTATTGGTATCGGGTTCCAAATCAGGAGAGGTTGCTTGCTGGGATTTGAACAGCGGTAAAGAGATGTGGAGATCTAGGTTCGAGGGTCCTTGTTCCAATGCGGATTCCGACAAAGATTTCCTGTTCTTCACAGAGTCAGATAGAGTTCATGCAATTATGTTGGCCTCTGGAGATGAGGCTTGGTGCGTGGAACTGGAGGGTTCGAGCGATCTTGTTAGAGTTTCATCTGAATGCGTTTGGGTGACTTCGTCAGTTTACAACTTCGAGATTCAGGACTATTCAGAGGGGTCGGTATGGAAAATTGACTATTCCGGAAAAGTTAGCTGGAGGAGGGACACGATAGGGAGAGCCTGGTCTCTTTCTGATTTTCAAGGACAAGCAATCATGGGACTTAGTAGGCCTAAGTGTGGATATGCCATTGCATCCGAAACAGGAATTGAATATCTTGAACTGGAAGAAAATAAGCCGATAACTGCTGGATGTAAATTAGATGGAGGAGGGATAGTTTTCGGACATAGCAATGGATCAGTGAGTGAGATATATGGAGGAGTCTGCTCTACAGTTAGCATAGGAGACTCCGCTATCCGCGCTATCGATTGTAGAAGTAGTTGGGTTGCAGGACTCGATTCTGGAGTCGTTTCAACCGGCGAATCTCTAGGATCTTGGAAGATAGAGTCTTTGGAATCCATTGATGTAGTTTCATTCGGCCCTTCATTGGATGATGCCGCAGGCATATGGTACTCGTCTTGGAACGGCAAAGGAGGAATTTTCCTAGTCGACTCGTCAATTGGGAGTCTGCAGCTCGAGCTCTCTCACGGATCTAGAATAGTAACCTGTTTCGCTACTGAGGATACGATTTGCTTTGGAGATATTGGCGGATGCATACACGTAATCGAGAAGGAGGTTCTCCGGCGTCGTTTCGGAAGGCTCCCCGAAAGAGAGGTCGATTCTGGAAGAGAGTCGGAGCTTAGGAAGAAAATACGCGCACTGCGAGGTGCCTAATTTGCAGTGGAAAAACACTCCCAAAGACCCATATTTCCAGTGAACTGCTCCAATATAGACGAAATGTTTATGAGCCACCCATTACCCTGTGTTCTTTGCCGCTCCGGGGGAGTGGTGTGAGGGCGCTTCGGCGCGACTCGCGGGCCACAAAAACCGAGCCCCGAAACCGGGGCGGTAGAACCGAGATCTGAAAGGAAATCGGGGAAAGGCTGGAGCGTCTGTGGACGCAAAGGCCGCGGCGAATAAATCGGACGAACTGGAGGTAACGAAGGGGAGAGCGAGATAGGAGCTGAAGAGATACACATGCGTAGGGGGAAGAGAATGAACCTGGGTCATGTTGGTGGGGAACGAGGCAGAGATAACCGGACGCAAGGAAGGGGAAGGAAACCAAGGGAAACACTGGGCAACAAGGGCGGGGAGACCCGTGGAGAAGCCAGTATCGAGACGTGAAAGGAAAAGCGGAGACGAGATACCAGAAGCGGATGCGGCGAATGAAGGGAGATCTATCATGAGTCGGAAAATGACAAAGGAAGAGCATGAAGTTCCGGAGTCGTCTACCCGGGGGAACCCGGGCCTTCGGGCCCGGGGGACACCCGGACCCTGCGGAGTTAACAGGGGGGGAAGCTCCCCCATGTGCTGAACCCCCTGTTGCTCCCACCTGATATCGGCCCAGAAATTTTCTGAAGACTAGTGGAGCCATTTCTTATTCGCTTGGACCAGTCATATCACCAGGTCTGACCCATTCTTCGAATTGCTCCTCATTCACTAGGTCCAGTTCGATAGCACTTTGTCTTAGAGTAAGTCCTTTCTCATGGGCATTCTTAGCGATTTTAGCTGCATTGTCGTATCCGATGTGCGGATTCAGAGCGGTGACTAGCATCAATGAGTTCTCAAGGTGCTCGGCAATCTTTGCTTCGTTTGCCCCGAGTCCGAGTATACAATTTTCAGAGAAAGATACACAGCTATCTGAAAGCAGCCTTGTGCTATGAAGGAGATTATGGATCATCAACGGCTTGAATACGTTCAGTTCGAAGTTTCCCTGACTTCCACCGATGGAGATAGCAACGTGGTTCCCCATTACCTGGCAACAGACCATAGTCATGGCCTCAGACTGTGTTGGATTTACCTTGCCGGGCATTATACTAGAGCCAGGTTCGTTCGCGGGTAGAGAGAGTTCTCCAAAACCACATCGAGGTCCGGATCCAAGCCATCTCACATCATTGGCTATCTTCATCAACGAGGCTGAAAGTGTATTCAGAGCGCCCGAAGCTGCTACGATGGCATCATGAGCTGCTAATTGTGCAAACTTATTCTCTGCACTGATGAAGGGTAGACCTGTCTTTTCTGATATCTTATCAGCGACTATTTCTGCGAAATCGGGATGAGTATTGAGGCCGGTTCCAACTGCAGTCCCTCCTAGTGCTAGTTCGTATAAATCGTTCAGAGCCGTTTGAATTCTAATCAAGTCGGCATCCAACATCGACACGTAAGCACCAAACTCCTGTCCAAGTGTTAGCGGAACGGCGTCCATGAGGTGGGTTCTGCCGATTTTGACTATATCAGAGAACTCTTTCTCCTTCTCCGCTAGAGAATGTCGAAGTTTCAATACTGATGGAATTAGCCGATGTTGTATTTCCTCGGCTGCAGCGATGTGCATTGCAGTTGGAAACGTATCATTACTAGACTGGGCGCGGTTTACATGATCATTAGGGTGTACCGGAGACTTACTGCCCAGCTTTCCCCCGGATATCTCAATTGCCCTATTCGCAACAACCTCATTTGCGTTCATGTTTGTCTGAGTCCCAGAGCCCGTCTGCCAAATCCTGAGAGGGAAATGAGAATCCAGATTTCCAGAAATCACCTCTTCGCATGTTTCCGAGATTAGTTTTCCAATGTCATCTTCCAGTACTCCGAGCTTGACATTTGTCTCTGCGGCTGCCTGCTTTAGGATTCCGAATGCACGAATTACAGATCTGGGCATTCTATCTTCTCCTATATCGAAGTTGATCAGAGACCTTGCTGTCTGCGCCCCATAGTATCTATCAGCAGGAACTTCTATCTCCCCCATTGTATCAGTCTCAATCCTCACTTTGAGATTGGTCTTGTTCGGTTTGCGAGACTCTATCTCTTCAGAGGTGGGCTTGTTGATAACGGCTCCAGAAAGGGAGTTTTCAATCATCTTGGAAATAGTGGCAGATCTTCCTTCTCCTCTACCCTTACCAACCCTAGCGTCCAATCTTCTAGCAATATCCTCAGGAATACTGACTGTAATTATTCTACGATCACCGACACGATGCTTCGCCATGTTAATTGTATTAATAACTTATTAATAAATGTAGTTACTACAGTCTAATCATCAGACTCTCTCTACACTGATTATCTTCTGTGGCGACATCGGTCTATCTCCGGGACGAGTCTCTGTGGACTCAATCTTTCTGACTACTTCCATCCCCTTAGCAACCTCACCGAATACAGCGTGGTTTCCATCGAGCCATGGAGTGGGCACCGTGGTAAGAAAGAACTGGGAACCTCCCGAATCTCGTCCTGCGTTTGCCATTGAGAATATCCCAGGCTTGTCGTGTTTCTTCGCTAATGCGGATGTCTCACAAGGTATTTTCCAACCGGGACCTCCGGTACCGGCCCTCCCATTGTTTGCATCGCTTGAATGTGGGCATCCTCCTTGGATCATGAAATCCTTGATTACTCTGTGGAAGTGTAGGCCATCGTAGAAGCCATCGTCTACTAATTTCAGGAAGTTGTTTGTTGTCTCTGGGCATTCCTCTGTATACAATTGTATGTCTATCTCTCCCGCACTCGTTGTCATCCTTACGTATGTCATATTGTATATGCAGAAAAACAGGTTCAATATGGTATTGTATTGAATCTATGCAACTGTCGAGCCGGGCAGAGTTCCTTCTGGGGCCTCCAACAGTCTGACTGTACCATCCGCATCTAGGGCACCCAAGACGAGGAATTGGGAAACGAAGCCCGTGGGCAGTGTCTTCTCTCCTAGGTTGATAGCGGCTACTACCATCCTTCCAATTAATTGCGAACGGGAGTAGTTTGTAATCTGAGCTGAGCTCCATAGCCTTCCAACTATTGGTCCAAAATCAACTCTAATCTTGTAAGATGGCTTTCTCATCTCTGGGAATTCCTGAACATCATCAATTATTCCTGTTCTCATATCTACAGAAAGAAATTCTCCAATTCCGATATACTCCTTTCTCTCAAGTTTGGAAGGGTGGTATGGCAGATTTTCTGAATCAATGTCGTGCTGTCCCATCTCTTCAACTCGCGATATCGGACTTGAGGGTGAGAGGAATCAAGTTTATTCCAGCCTCCTCGAAGGCTTCCAATCCTCCCTCTTGCCTATCTAGTATAGTGATACAACAGACTACATCACAACCCATCTGATTGAGCATACTTGCCGCCTTCAAAGCGGAGCCCCCGGTAGTTGTGACGTCCTCAAGAAGAACTAATCTATTCCCCGGCTGTAAACTAGATCCTTCTATCCCAGGTGGGTTTCCGGTCTTTCTCCCGCCCCTGCCCTTTGGTTCCTTCCTAACGATAAAGCCTCTCAATGAGGACCCCTTTTCTGCCTTAGCGATTGAAATTCCGGTTAATGGTACGGCTCCTAACTCGAGGCCTCCAACTGCATCTACCTCTCCAATCTTCTTGATTTGATCATGAATTAGGACTCCAAGAAGATGAGCGCATTCCGGGTCCATCATGACTGGTTTCATGTCAAAGAAGTGCTTACTCTTTCTTCCACTGGCTAATGTGAAGCTCTCTTCCTCGGAGAAAAGATAAGCAAGATCGCGTATTCTGTCAATTAGTATTTCTCGAGCCTGTTCCACTGATGTTGAGGTCATCCTACCTGTTCTGGCCTAGACGTAATGTGATGAAGATTGCCTTCGTTGGGGTGGATTTCGAGCAAGATGACGGTGAATGTTCTTGGACGGTCTCTTCGGAGTGGGTAGTGCTGTTGCGAGGGGAAGGCATGTCCAAAAACATCAGAGCCGAGGAAATAGATGTAAAGAGGCTCGAGATTGAGCGTTCGGATTATTACGAATCTCTGGATAAGGAAATAGAGGAAGCGTATACAATCGCAACGGAGGCAAAAAAGAAGTGTCTGGACTTTTCTGAGTCAGTTGAGATACCTAGAGCTTCGGATTTGGCTAGTAGAACCGAGAAGCTCCTGGAAGACCCGTACCTCTATGTTGACCCGGAAAAGAGGAGTAAACGGCCGCTGAAAATTGAGGGGCATCTAAGGGAGCTGCTGCAGAAGCACGACAGAGAAAGTGCTGCAATCATGATCGCGATTCATGTTACAAAGGAGATGCATTCTGCAACTGGTGACAGGAGGAGAGCTATTGATTCTGGACTAAGGGTGGGGTTGGCGGTCCTTACTGAGGCTGTCCTAGTGGCCCCATTGGATGGTATAGGGGAAGTCAGAATAATGAGCAACTCGGATGGCTCTGAGTTTCTTTCAATCGATTTCTGCGGCCCCATCAGGGCTGCAGGAGGTACTGCTCAGGCTCTAGGTGTACTGATTGGTGACATCCTGAGAAGGGAGATAGGGGTGGGCAGGTACATCCCAACTGTTCCCGAAGTAGAGAGAGTGAAAGAGGAGTTCGGGCTTTATCGTGCGAATCTCCAGTTTAAACCAGAGCCAGAAGAGACGGACCTAATTGTCAACGAGTGCCCTGTAATGATCAACGGCGAAGAGACCGAGAGAATGGAGTGTGCTGGTTACAAGGAAGTTCGGAACATAGTGAATGACAATGGTTCCTTCAGAACCAGAGTAAGAGGGGGGGTGATGCTAGTAATCGCAGAGGGTCTATGCCTCAAGGCTCCGAAAATCCGCAGTCACACTGAGAGATTGAGAGTTCCGGGGTGGGATTTCATTTCCAAATTCGCTGACAAGAAGAAGGGTGGAGAGTCGGAAACTATCGAATTGAAGAGCAGGGTTCTGGAAAAAGAAGGTCGATACATGGAAGACGTGATTGCGGGTAGACCTGTTTTCGGAGAGCCGCGAGAACCCGGGGGTTTTAGGCTAAGATATGGTAGAAGTAGAGCTACTGGACTTGCAGCGGCTGGTCTAAATCCGATTACAATGGAAGCATTAGGAGGATTCCTATCAGTAGGGACTCAGATGAAGATCGAGGGGCCCGGGAAGGCCTGTGCAGTTACACCATGTGTGGAGATTGACGGTCCAACCGTTCTACTGAGCAACGGGGAATTCGTTAGAGTCGGGAGTCAGGAGGAGTGGAAGAGGTGCGAAGGTGAATTGCTCTCGATATGGGATGCTGGAGAAATTCTACTTGGATATGGGGAATTCCTGGAGAATAACAAATCTCTGTCTCCGTCTTCCTATTCCGTAGATTGGTGGTCAGTTGATCTTGCAGATTCTCTTGACTCGCATGAGAAGATCGAGTCTTTCGCTGATATTATCGGAGTTAAAGTCGGGAAATTACCACCAGGAATGCCATTCAATGGAGCAATTAATCGTGGAGGCGAATCTAGATTAGAAAGATCTTTGAGGAAGAGGAGTTGGATTTCCTATCTCAAAAATTTAGACCTATCTTGGGATATGGTCAAAGAGATATGTGAGAGCTTTGGGACTGCTGTCCCTCCTCCATGGAACCTCTGGTGGTCAGATTTGCCAATCCAATTCCTACCTCCTTTGGCTGATGAAATTGTATCTAATGGCAAAATCGAGGATTCTTCGCTAAGGATAGGGAAATCGGTGGAGGGTTGGCCATACTCCTTAGATAAGGATTCAATTGGAGTTGCAGATCCGATTCTTGGGGAGTGGCCCCGTTGGACAGACGTTTACCGTCATGGATTAGTGAAATCATCACTGATGACTCTGGGGCTTGTTCACCATCATGAGGGTTCTGATATCGTAATCCCTCTACATTGGGAGGGTCTGCTAGATGGTTTGGGTCTTGGAGAAGCCGACGGGAGAGTCATAATCAGAAGGGAGGTTGATTCGCTGGTTTCGCAGACAGTAGGAAAGGTGTCAAATCTATTGAATTCCGAAATATCGGAAGATGGGGAAAAGAGGGCTGTTGACGACTATCTGGTAGAGAGGTCTCTTAGTTTGGTTCGAAAGGTCTCCGAGCTTCCTAGATGGGAAGACTCTGTCCCCTGTAGAATTGGGGCAAGAATGGGTAGACCCGAGAAGTCCGGTGTTAGGGAAATGAGTCCGATGGTTCACTCGCTCTTCCCGATCGGAGAGAATGGTGGGCCTCAGAGGTTGGTTTCAGAAGCATCCTCGAGAGGGGCGATCAGAGTAACGGTCGGTCCGAGGATTTGTCAAAAGTGTGGTAGGGAGACGCCGCACGTAACTTGTCATCACCGACCAGACCCCAAGGTACCAATAGAATGCGGAGGCAGGACCTTGGCACGGCCTTCAAGGAATAGGAGGGGGAGGAGGAAGGGAGAAATCACCGCAGTGAACTTAGGATCCATTCTGGAAGTAAAGAGGAGGAAGCTTGGCCTGGACAGGATTCCTAGCAAAATCAAGGCAGTGAAGGGATTGGTCTCGAAGGACCAGGCTCCCGAGCAAATCGAGAAAGGGATACTACGAGGATTGCATGGTTTGTCTGTTTTCAGAGACGGAACCGCTAGATTCGATATGAGTGACGTCCCAGTTACTCACTTCAGGCCATCAGAGATTGGCACTCCGTGGAAGAGGCTTGTTGAATTGGGATATACCCACGATCACAATGGGGAGCCCCTGAAGAACGACGAACAACTACTGGAGTTGCTCCCCCAGGACTTCATTCCTTCCAGGTTAGCCTCCACTCATCTACTTTCAACGTGCTCTTTTGTGGATGATCTTTTGGTTAGGTTCTACGAAATGCCCGCATTCTACAAGGCTAAGAGTCTCGAAGACATTGTTGGGCATATCGCGATTGGGCTTGCACCCCATACCTCAGGAGGTGTAGCGTGCCGAATAATTGGGTGGACAGATGCGTCTGCAGGCTACGCCCACCCGCTATTTCATGCTGCGAAGAGGCGTAACTGCGATGGGGACGAGGATAGCATAATGATGCTGATGGATGGGCTACTGAATTTTACTCAGACTATCCTGCCTGCAAACAGGGGAGGTAGGATGGATGCCCCCCTCGTCCTGACGACCCGTCTGAATCCCAGTGAGATCGACAAGGAGGCTTTGAACGTGGATTGTGCTTGGTTCTACAGCAGAGATTTCTTCGAGTCTACTCTAGGCCAGCCACATCCAAAGGACATCAGGGGTATGATGGACATTGTGGAGGATCGGCTTGGTATGATTGGTGAGATTAGGGGCTACGGATGGACGCACGATTCTGGACCATTGGACGCAGGTCCGGAGAATTCCTCTTACAAGACCCTAGTCACCATGAAGGACAAGTTAGACGGTCAACTGAGTCTAGGCAAGGTTCTACGCCCAGTTGCTGCAGAAAGGGTTGCTAAGCAGGTAATCGAATCGCACTTCCTACCGGACATGAGGGGCAATCTGATGGCATACACTAGGCAGAAAATAAGATGTGTGAAATGCGGAGAGTCCTACCGGAGGATGCCGCTAGCAGGAAAGTGCATCAAGAATAAGCCGACATCTGGTGGATTCTCAGGTGGAGAGTTGGATTCGGGTTGCGGAGGGAACGTCGTGCTTACTGTCTCTGAGGGCGCTGTTAGGAAGTACATCCAGATAACGGAGGACATCATGAGTGAATTCGGGATCGATGACTACACAAAGCACAGAGTTGGGTGGATGTCTTCTAGCGTGGACTCGTTGTTCAACAATGACAAGGTTACCGTGATGACCCTTGAGGACTTCATCTAATCAGGTATGACAGAGGGTCTCCAAGGAGGAGCATTGGAAGTATTGCCAAGAATAGGTAGACTAGAAATGGATGCTTAGTAGTTATCCAGACACTGTCCAAGCCCAGATCCTCGAGAAGCTCGAACTGCGTGTCCTCGTCTTGAGCATTTGATAATCTCCTAGAGGGAAGTATTCGATCTACTACAGTCATCTCTCCGTTCTTCTCAATGGCTTCAGTTAGTATCCAAGATTGGTGTGATTCAGAATCCGGAGCTTGCTTGAGGTCAGAGATTCGTCTCTTTGTAGCATGCCATGCCATCTTAAGATCTGATAGTGAAGAAATATTGCCTCTCGCAGCGTTTTGAATGAAGATAATTGGTGGTGCGACCAGGAATGCAGCAGCGGCCCATATGAAGAGGACCATGGAAGGGGGCATTCGGAATAGTGGATCTTCCACTAGAGGGTACATCTGATCTGGTACGAATGACCACGAGGGGAATACCAGAGTTACAAGAATCAGCGCCTTTACATCCGCCCCTCCTTGAATTAGCCCTATCCTCCACGAGCCATAGAAAATCGCAGAGGTCAGGAACGCAGCATTCATGCTCCACCAGAGAGTTGTTTCCTTGGATTCATCGCCCAGAACCAAATCAATGAAATTAGTATCCGAGTAGACGGTCGCCCCGTACACGAATCCAACTAAACCCAGCGCATACACCATGAATAGGAGAGCCTGGTGTTGATTCCAATCTCTGAAATCTCGCGGATCTGGAGGTTCGGAGAAGCAGAAAGAGAAGACTGCTACCAACGAGAATACCATACAGAAGTTCGCTATACCCATGTTCTCGGATGTCATCTCCAACAAGAGGATGAGTACGACTGGAACAGACCACCTGATCCAGTGTCTGTCCCTGACTGACAGTGTCTCGAAGTCTGAACGAGCTGCAGCGGCCATGAAGATAGTTAGAATCGAGATTCTCAGAGTGGACAGGAGGGGGTCGGTCACGGTTATTGGCAAATGGCGAACGGCATCAAGGCTTCTGCGCTATCGCTATGCTCCTGACTGGAATAGGCCTACGGACTGGTCCAGGATCCACGCGCTGAAGAAGTTCGCAAGACCTGCAACCCACATCATCTGGATCATCTGTCCTAGGACCAGTGTGGTCCCGCCACCCCTTATTCTCGCGGTGATGAGACCGAGAATGACAATGGAGATTACGATGAGGAATGATCCCATGTATTGGAAGACTCGGATGTTCTGATCAATCCCTCCCGTCTCGGCCAAAGCAGGTAGCGCGACGTCTACGCCACCGGCGGCGGTTCCAACCTCTCCGGCTCCATCGACCAGACCCGCAGCCACCGATGCTATCGTCTCACCAAGACCGGCGATGATCGATGTAGTGATGTTCAGTGCGATGATCATTGCGATGAGAAGACCGTAGGAGACGCTCCTCATCACGTTAGCAGAAATCTGCCTCCTCTGTCTAAGTCCTAGCAAGCTGGTCGTACTCTGGGAGACCATGTCTCCAACCAGACCAGCCTCACCGGTGGAAGAAGATCCCTCGATGAATACCCTCGTGAACCTGGACACTAGCATTGAGTTGTTGTCGGCTGCGAACCAATCCCAAGAGTAGTCGCTGTCTATTCTCATGGACAGTCTCTTCTCGAGATTAGAGATTGAGTCGTCTAGGGCACCGAAATCAATGCCTGATAGGGCTTTGACCATGGCGCTGGGCTCCTGGGCTCGGGCTTGGGCGGTTCCGCCGAAGGCTCGAATGAACTCAGGGAACGCGTCGTCTCTCCTCCTCACTCTTGTCTCCTCCTGGAGGGTTAGTAGAGCAGGTGCAAGCAGTGGTGACATCATAGCTGCAATCACCAGAAGTCCGTAGTAGTTCCACTGGTTGAACAGGATATCCGTCCCGTATACAATGAAGACCGTGGAGATGATCATGAACATAATAGAACTCAGTATGGCTGCAAAAATCCAAGATCTGCGCATGTCAATCGCCTGTTCTGTGTTGAATCCGTGTTTGGCGAAGAGATCCTCGTCCGGAATAACCAGAGTGAAGAGGTACCATGCTCCAATCTGTAGCA
Organism: uncultured Candidatus Poseidoniales archaeon; assembly: GCA_902530535.1. Classification (GTDB taxonomy): domain Archaea; phylum Thermoplasmatota; class Poseidoniia; order Poseidoniales; family Thalassarchaeaceae; genus UBA36. The sequence goes on along the minus strand of CACAAP010000012.1, from coordinate 16,418 downwards.
AAGCGAAGAGTGTCCCTGTTAGAAGGACCCACCTCGCTCTGAGTATCACCTCGAATGGGTTCGATGTCTCTGCTCCGGTCTGGAATAGTATGAGGTGCAGTCCGGATACCACCAGGAGGAGGAGCCCTGTGGTAGTGAGGGACACGAAGGTCTCCCTCAGAGTGTCTAGCTGCTCGAGCCTAGCGTCGTAGATGGTGGTGTAGGCCTGCTCGAATGTCTCGTTCTCACTAGAGAAGAACTCCCCGATGGGTTGTCCCACTTCCACGGAGAAGGCCATCCTGTCTAGGAAGTCGCTCCAAATGGCTGATGGACTCTGTCTGCCGACTATTCTTGCGGCCTCGGGGAGGTTAGTGTGCCATTTGGTGACTAGGGTCTCTATCGCCTGGATCTCGTGGGCCAGTGCCCCGTAGTCTCCCATCTCCTTCAGAACGTCGAACATCCCCTTCTCAGCCGACTCTCCCATGGAAAGAATGCCCATCCTTGTCATGAACATGTGCATATCTTGCTCTATCTGGATTGCCTCTGCTGAAACCTGAGCCACAGGATAAGCCAGAGTGCCGCCAAATGCCAGAGCAGGGAACAGGAGAATCATGAGAGCTGCTGACGGTCCCGTGATGACGTCGCTAACGGTATACCAAACTGCGAGGCCAGCGACGAGCCCCACCAAGGACACTGGCAACGCGAAGAAGAGAAGATAGTTCCTGAATGGCATTCCCAGTCGAAGGAGTGCTATCTCCCATGTGCTGGCCTTGTCTTCCATTTGGGATCCGTCCTAGTGATTGATTCCCGTCCATGTCTCCAGTGCGGATGCGAACCTGTCCCAACCCTCTTTGTAGTATACGTCAAGGAGGTCGAACACGTCGTCATAGTGGGTTAGGTCTCTGTCGCACATCCTCTGGATGGCCTCTGTCCTTCTCTGCAGCTCGTCGTAGATGTCTCTCTTGCTCCGGAATCCCATCCTGGGAGCGATCTTATTCTCAAGCATATCAGACTGGAACATACCTCTGAAGTAGACCTCGTCAGCCACTGGGTCCCACTCGAACATATTCCTGGTGAGTATACCGTCCGCGGTCTTGTCGAATCCAATCACCTCGCTGACGCCAGTGATCCTCCTGGCAATTCCCCCTCCAGGGGCTTCTACAACTTCTTGGAAGATTGCGAAGTTCAGATTGTCGAAGAATCGGGCTGGGACGTTGATCGGGTCACCTGTGAATCTCTGGATTAGCTTGACGATATTGGAGGCGTGGAAGGTACCGACCACGGGGTGTCCGGTTTGCATGGCTTGGAATGCGATTGCTCCCTCCACTCCTCTGATTTCACCTATGATGATGTATCGGGGCCTGGATCTTAGTGCTGCCTTGAGCAGGTCGAACATCTCTACTCGGGAGTCCTCATTCTTGGAGTCCCTCGTGATTAGCCTCTGCCAGATTGTGTGTGCCACCTTGACCTCGGGAGTGTCCTCCGCGGTGTATATCTTGACGTTGTGATCAATGAATGGAAGTACGGCATTCAGCGTGGTGGTCTTCCCGGAGGCTGTCTCCCCGGATACCAGCATGGACATCCCGGACTCCAGACCTAGCCAGATATATGCAGCCATCTGAGCTGATAGTGTCTTCCACTTGATCAACTGGATGATAGATATTGTCTCCTCAGCGAACTTCCTGATCGTGAATGACGACCCCTGAATTGAGACGTCATCGCTGTAGATAATGTTGATTCGGGAACCATCCAGTAGGGCACCGTCTACGATCGGCTTGCTGTCAGATACCGGTCTCCCGATCCTTTCTGACATCGATCTTAGGTACTTGGTGAGAAGTTCCTGGTCCTTGAAGGCGATATTTGAGGTTAGCATCGGGAAGACCTTGTGATCCATGTTGATCCTAGATAGCCCGATAGAGTGTATGTCCTCCAGCATCTCGTCCGCTAGCAGAGTCTCGAGGGGGCCGTTGTTAACCAGGTCCCTGACCACTACGTACTTCAGCCGGTCAAGTTGTTCGGGTGTGACTTTGATCGGAGCCTCCCCCATCCCGATAAGTTCCCTAGCCTGGTTCACAACTGGGTTGGAGAGCAGAGATGACGAAGTGGTCGTGGTCATCTCATCCATCATTTCGTGAATCATTGCGATGAATTCCTCGTCATTGTCGAATCGCTCCTTCTGCGGGGCGTCTCTGAGTAGCCTTTCCACGATTCTGTCCCTGATATCGTCCTCCTCCTCTGTGATAGTCGGCTCTAGCCCGAACCAGAAGGTGTTCCCTGCTCCTTCGGCCCCCTCTGGAGGGGAGTAGACATGTGCGAAGCAAGGGGGCTTGGTTGCGTAAATCAGGTTACGAGGGCTGACGCTCTTAGCGTCCCTGTCGAGGGGACCGTAGTAAATCGGCCTGGAGCCATGCTCTGCCTCAAATTGCTCCACCCATTCGCGGATATGGGGGTACTCGGCCATAAGGCCACCGAGGTCTCCGGGCTCGATGGTGAACTTGGGCTCTTTTCGGTCTTCTTCACCGGACTCTTGCTCAGTAACCATTCAATCAACCTCATGCAACCGCTGTGATGTCCACGATGAATCCCATCTCGGGCATTACCTTCCATCCGATTCTCTCAGTCACTGGTCCTGCGGCCCTTAGGAACCTGGTAACGCTGACAGTCCTGACGAGTTGCCCCCCTACTACCGCGGTCATCATATCGAGGACTACCTCTGCGGAGTTCTTCATATCCCTCAGGGTGTTATTGTCCATCTCATCCGGATCAAGTGTCAGGATAAGGGTTCGGCCTTCAGAAGTGAATTTCCTAAGAATCCTCAAAAGTTCTTTTCCCGAAGTCTCCTCTGGCATCAACTCGGAGGCCCTGTCTATGATTACCACCTCTGCTTCCTTGGAGGCTGGAGACTCGAGGAGATCCAGTATGGTCACTTGATCATCAGATGGTTCTGCGATTACTCCGAAGCTGGAGACTAGGTGGAATGAACCCTCGTCGATTCTCTTGTCCATGTAGTATCCAATGCTGGACACTTGCTCCAGCCAGCCCCTTGTAGTCAGCTCTGTCGTGAATAGCGACACTTTGACGTCGTTCGCAGTCATTCCGAATGACATGCGCTGTCCCATGATGCTCTTCCCTGAGCCGATCCCCCCGCAAACAAGCATGAGCGCCCTGTTAGGGATAGCGGTTCCCATGCTCTGGCCCAAGCTGTCTTGGATGACGCCGAAATCGAAGTTGTCTACGTTAGGGCTTGACAATTCTTACTTCCTCCCTTAGTGTATCAAGTCCGGTGTAACCGGTAGCTGTGGATGAGACGCTGACCGTCATGAGCAGATCGTTGTCCCCTGATGAAAGAGACGAGTCGAGTCCTGAGTTGGTGAGCGTGAACTGGACAACGTCCCCGGGCAGCCATTCTGTGGTAACACCGTCGGTGACTGTCACGGTCATTGTTGTACCCCCTAGCACAGCACCCACTGAGTTTACGTCCAAGAAGGTGTCCCCAGAGTTCTGGAGGTGAATCTTCGCATTATCGCTGTCATCCCATTGGATGTTGATTGGGTCGGAGACCAGGGAGACTCGCGTTCTGACATCCTCTGCCCCCTGTTTCCCCCTCTCATCGAGAACGTCATCCATGTCATCCCAAGTCTGTAGAAGGATTCCGGAAACCAGTGCTGCTACTATAAGCCCTGCACTGAGGAGGATTATCTCTGAGGGTCCGCTTGCTGCCATTTCTTTCCCACCTCACGTAACTGTAACGGTCTCCGCGTCGTTGTAGTCGTATATAGCAAGGAAGGCCCTGTCTGGGTCGTCTCCTATTGCGAATCCATGGGTGGTGGGATCCAAGGGGAATGCATCCGTGGATAGTTGTTCTCCGGGGAAGAGATACAGATTGGTGCCGGAATAGTGGTTCGCGAAGGGGGTGAATGGGGTTCCTTGGGCTTTTGTCCCAGTGTCTGAGAGAGTCAAGAAAATATGTGAGAGGTCTACCGTTTCAGAGCCGGTGTTCATGACGGTAATCCTGTTCTGGTCATGCAGGGCATCGATGTCTATTGTTGCTGTTCCAGATCCGCAGGAGGCGTCGGTGATGGTGACGGTGTTATCCCCGGTGGGGTATCCATTCCCAGGGTTCACTATCGATACCGAAGATACGCCCCCATCAGTGGCTGATACGCTCAGAGTCAATCCGGTTCCTGCACCGGTGGTCGTGCATGTTACAGGACCATCGTCATATCCGGTCCCTGCAGTGGTCCCTAGGCTGACTGTTAGAACTGGTCCGGTTGTTTCGACCTTGTCTGTCACGCTCAGGAGTATCACTTCTGGTTCGCTAAGCTCGAACTCGGAGTTCTTGACGGACTCGTCGATGCTCTCGACCATGGTCAGAGTGGCCATTCCGAACACCATTATGAAAACGGTGCCGACAACCATTGCGCCTATGCTGGACCCAGCCAATCAAATCCCCCCCCTAGGGAGTCCCCTGGGTCCTCCAAGCCTCTATCATAGCGGCGAATGTGAGCAGCGTCCTGTTGTTCACGGATGGAGCCGCTTCTGATTTCTCTCCAGGATCTGCTAGAGTCGCTATTGCGACCAGCGCCTTCTCTTCCGAGGCTGTAATCACCCCCGACTTGGAAGCCGCCTTCAGGAAGATTAGCGTGTCTGACCCAGAGAGATTATCCAGAAGAAGGGCGACGATCTTCGTTGGGTCCATGCTTGGGCCATGCATGAGCGCTTCGGCTTCAGAGGACTTCAGGAACGGATTAACCGCCAATGATTGGGCCTCGTAGAGATCGAGTAGCCCCGGGCCCCCTGCAAGGCCTCCAGATGGGGGTGACGCCATATCGGAGGTGCCCTCGACTGGTCGGCTGGTGACTTCCCCATCGGCCCCCACTGTGTGCATCACGTCCCCTCCACCATCATCTCCAGAGGATGGTGCCGCAGGAGCCACGGTCACCGACTCTGCCGCTATCTTGGCCGTCTGCTGTGCCGTCATCTTGATGTTGGCCTCCATGAGGTCCATCGCCGTTTCGAGCCTCTCGAACCTGTCCTTGACCATGTCAACGAGCTCGGGTATCTTGTCCTGGTCCTGACTGGCCTGGGGATCGCCGAGAACGCCCACCCTGGTTCCAGAGGGTGCGAAGAGCCATGCCTCGAGATCGGTGGGTCTGAACTCGGTGGGGATGTCTACGTGTTCTACTGAGAGCCTAGATACCTTGTCCAGCCGGGAAGCCATGCCCGCATCGGCGTCGGAGGATCTACCAGCGGACCGAATCTTGTCCATCAGGCCCATTGGTGCACCTCATTTCGCCATCTCCGGTAGTTTACCCTCTAGTAGTAGGTGGATCACATTATCGATTTGCCGAGTGTGATCGACTCTATCTTCAGGTTCGCTAGCGTCTCTCCGCCGCCATCTACGACTACCCTGAGCTCGAGTTCCTGACCGACTCCTGCCTCGCAGTCGCATCCAGGAGTGGTTGCGGTCAAGAAGTCCCCGTTGTCCAGTAGGTTGTCCGCTGCCCCCGTACCAGGGGTATCTGCGACGTCAGTCGGATTAAGGTCTATCTCGAACTTGAATGTGGTTCCAGCCGTGAGCTCGGTACCAGCGGCTATAGCAGACCCGTCAAGGTCGACTGCGGTTGCAGATCCGGAGTCAACCACAGCATATGTGGGGTCGTTGGCCTGGTCCACCAGAGTGACCTGGCATGAGATATAGTACGATATGTCGCCTTGCTGCACGTTTAGGGAGCCTGACGAGATCCTGGCTATGACCTCCATGGTCTCTATGTCAGTGTCACCGGCCCCGCCAGCCAGGGGGTCTGCAGTGGTTTTGACGTAGACGTCTGCTACCGATACCTTCCCTGAGATTTGCTGCCGGGTGTCGGAGCTCGTGTTCTCCGCGTTCTGCTGCAGTTCCTCAGCGGTCTTGATGATGATCGTCGATGCGACTGCGGCCACTAGGATGAGGGCGATGAAGACGATCATAGCACCGATACCGATGGATCCCCCTTCCCTCCTGTCGGGAGTTAGTTGTTCGTTGACCATCTCAGGTCACCTCCTTTCCTGAGACGACTGATTCGATTTGGAGTTCGGAGATCGTTGTCCCCCCTCCATCGACTATCATCTTGAGTTCGAGGGTCTCGCCCACTCCGGCAGACGCGTTGCACGGAGCCTCGAGAGCGTCCAATGTGTCATCCCCATCGCTGGCGTCGTTGTCATCCAATGTCCCATCACCATCAGTGTCTGTATACTGGTCTAGGTTGATGTCGAACTTGAACGTGGTTCCGGCAGAGAGCTCTTCTGTCGCCCCGTAGTCAGATCCGTCGAGTTTGTCCGCATTGACGCTCTCCTTGTCTGCAGCTAGTATCTGCCCGCCGGCTGGGTCTGCTGTCCCGAGGTTTCCGGTTACCAGGCCGAATCCATTCGTTCCTCCGCATATTATGACCCACTCGATGTCCTGGACCTGCACGTCAGTCGAACCAGATGCTATCTTGGCGGTCACTATCAGTGAGTCGATGTCGCTTCCACTGGACCCGTTGACTATGATCTGGATGATGTTCACCTTTCCTGAGATCTCCTTCCTCGTGTCGTCACTGGTCGACTCGGCGTTCTGCTGCAGCTCTTCGGCGGTCTTGATTATGATCGTCGACGCCACTGCGGCTACTAGGATCAGGGCGATGAAGACGATCATCGCACCGATACCGATCGAGCCTTCCTCTCGGTTTCTTTCTACTGTCTGGTATTCTTCGCTCATTGCGTGTTCACCCGTGCCCCCCTGTGAATGCTAATCATTTATGATATTACTGGAAAATGTGCTTGATTATCCTGTTCTGATGGGGAAATCATGCACCTATTCCTACTGCCTCGCGTAGGTTCAGTACCTCGATGGGGACGTGGATGACATCCCCTGGTCCCAGGTTCTCCACGAGTGGGAGCCTCATCGTCTCGAAGCCCTCGGGCATCCATGGGTCTAGCAGGAGCCCCTGCATGGGGTTGGGTGTCCTGTTCTCGACCCTGGTCTGGACCCTGAGGCTCCCGTACTCCACGTCGTATCCGGTCGTGATGTTCAGGCTGCTCCCAAGGAGTGCTGTCGAGGGGAAAGAGCCGGATGGTCTGATCTCGATCCCGATCTCGATGAAGCCATCTGGGGGTATCTCGGGGATCTCGCACATCTTCGGTGTGGCGGACCACCCGTACGGTATTGGCGGGGCCAGCCTCATCGTGGAGATGTTGTTCTCCCCGGTGTTCTCCAGTGTGATGACCATCAGGGCGTGGTCCTTGCCCTCCGGCCATGTCGTCCCTATCGAGAGGAAGAAGCTGTTCACGAGGAAGGGGCTGGCAGCCTCGTTGACTGCTACTGGTCCAAGAGCGCTGATTGCGTCCTCGAACGCCTTTGCCGCGGACGAGAGGTCGGAGTCGAGTGCCTCCTTCCCCTGGTTGACCAGCGTGAGTGCGATGTCCTCTATGTCGCTGAGCTCACCCATCTCGTTGAGGTGCCTTCCAAGGGTGTTCAGTGACCTCTCGAGTCCGTCTTTGCCCATTGATGCGACTGCGCCCTCCACGCAATCTGCTGCTGCCCCCCAGTTACCCTCCCTGAGGTGCTGCAGGCCTAGCATCGTCAGGTCCCAGGCGTTGCGATCGCCCTCTGACATCTGCTCGAGCTCCTCGAGGGATCGCTCTAGCGATGACAGCGCCCTGTAGAGGTCCATGATCTGGCCTTCTGCCTCTTCGACCTCCTTCGATAGTTCCCTCAGCATCTTCCTGGCGCCGATGGGCCTGTTTGCCCAGATTGCGAATTGGATGTTCTCGGCCTCTTCCTCGATGTAGTCGATCCGCTTGAGAGTGGCTTCGGCCCCTCCCGTCGCGGGTGCCTTCGTCCGTGTCATCTCAGTTGCCCCCTCCTGGCTTCTGGCCGGCCCTTCCGAGGATCTTCTTGATTCTGATAGCTCGGAGCTCTATGTCAGCGAGTTCGCTGTAAAGCCTGTCGTATGAGCTGTCTAGGAATCTCAGGATGAGGTGCACGAGGATGGGCGAGGCGATCATGAATCCGATTATGGACATCAGGGACGATGCCCCCAGGTCGATGGCGAGGGATGGTGAGATCAGTACGAATGGAAGGAAAGCGTAGGGGGAGCAGGAGATGATGGCGCGGAGCTCTTTCCTGGTGTTCTGCTGCTCCTTGTCGTGATCCTCCAACAGTGCCATCGTTCCGATCCTGGCCTTCTTCCTGTCGTCATGGATCGCCTGGAGCTCGCTGGAGGATAGCCATGCCACGAGCCCGGCGAACAAGATGGAGGCTAGAGCGCAAAGAAGTGACAGGGTTGTGGAGGCTCCGGTTAGAGAGAGAGCCCCGAATGCCATGGCTGCCACGTACGAGGACGCGTGCAGACGGCTCTCTTGCTCTTCCAGTCCCTGTCTGATGAGCGATACCGCCAAGAGTAGTAGGAGTGCTGCGATTAGGAGTGCGGACGGGATCTGGAAACCGGATAGTTCGATGCCTGGGGTGGACCACGATTCAATGGGCAGGTCCTCCGTCAAGATGTCGTTTTCTACGACGTTGCCGAAGATTCCGCCCATCTGCATTATGATGTCCGGGTAGGTGATGTATGCGGAGCAAGTCAGTGTCTCTGAGGACTTGTACCATGGGATTGGATTCAGTTCAACGGCCCATGAAGCAGTGAAGTTCCCATTTGCCTCGAGAGCTGGTATCGGGTACGGTGCGAACATGTTCGTCACGTCTGCGTAAGGCGTGGAAGAGCAGTCGAGGTTCAGTTGGGACTGTGTTGGCATTACTGCATATCCTGCATTTATTACGGTAACATCGATCCAAGTGCTCTCCCCCTCTACGCCCTCTCCCCTGAATGTGATACTGTTGACGTAGGGGTCTGCCGATTCTGTCATCCTGAGTTTGACTACCAGATCCGTCGAGTACTCCGTTGTCTTGTCCTCCTCTGGGTGTCTTAGTTGCAGGTAGATGTTCCATCCGTCTCCCGCTGCAAGCCCGTCAATCTGCTTTTCGGGGATAATTACCTGGAGTACGATGGTACCTCCGTGAGCGGGGTCTGGGCTCCCTCCCTCATAGGGAGTGGTAGCGTCGAGCTCCCAATCCGAGTTGCATGTCTCTTCCGTCGCATCCGTGGAGGCGATTCCGTTCCCATCTATGTCTGCTAGTTCGCACCTTGCAGTACCTGCATCGACGTCGTGGTCGATGTATAGCCACCAGTGAACCTTGGAATATTTCTCTGAGGGCACGAGGCGTTCTGGAGGGTCTGCTGATGCGTCATAGGGGTCCATCTCCCCATTCAATGCCAGTGTGTAGGACCTTGGGTCGAATGACATGTCTCGGAAGTTTATGTCCACCCAAGGGATTTCGATCTGCCTGCAATTCGGGTCGTCGTTGTTTTGGCATTGGTACTGGCCGGCGGCATCGGCATTCAGGGTGTAAATGTCGTCGGTCTGGGCTCTGACGACGATGATCGGGAAGGAGTTCTGCTGGGTCTCCATGTCAGCGTTCACTGGGACTCTCTTCAGGATGAATGTTCCTTGCTCGCCCTTAATCGTGTCATTATGTGTTATTCCGAATTGGAAACTGATTGAGCTGGTCTGCCCAACTTGCAGGTACAGGTTTGTCGAGCCTAGCGAGTTTCGGACTTCGAACCTATCTGGCTTCGATTCGTCCTGTTCCGTGTCTATGGTTTCCCACTGTATGGTGAGGTTGATCGGAGCGTTGCCCTTGTTCTCCATTTCGAAGTCGATTGCCCTTTCCACCCCTGGGACTATTGCTATCCTCTGTGGGGACTTGGTCAATTCCACATCGAAGACTGGGAGGACCTTGATTTGGAGCGTCGAAGTCCCAGCTGGGACGCCCCCGCCCATTGCGACCCTCTCCGACAGTGGAACGGACTGAGCCACTCCATCGACCATTTTTGTTGCAGGCCATGTGGGGAACGGGTCGGTGATGTTTACCGCTCTCAGGGTGAGGTTGTGAATGACGTCGGCTACTAGAATCTGGTCCCCGTCCCTGAGAGGGGGCAGCGTGATGCTGAGGAGTACGGTACGAGACTCAGACTGGTCTATTGAGAATCCGGATTCGTTGACCTGGTAAGACCAGTTGGTCATTCCCTCTGGGAAGGTCACCGTCAGGTTCAGTGTCTCCATGAGGTTGCCGTCGTTTCGTAATACTACCTCCAGATCAAGGGTGTTCCCCGGAGCTACCTCCATGATGGTGGGAGCTATGAATAGTACTGCATGATCAGGGGCAACCTGCACCTTCCATTCGCTTGTAGACATTAACTGGCCGTCGTAAGACGCATTCAGGAAGAATCTCTGGTCTTCATCGGCTCTCGAGTCCGCTCCTGCCGTGGAGTAAATCCTGACGATCCCCTGCGATCCTGATGGTACCAGTAGTGTGGATTCGGTCACACAGGGATCCATGTCCTCGGAGAAGCAGACCCTGATCTTGTCCCTATCGAGATTGTCCAGGGACAGGTTGTAGGTGACGTTCTTGTTTCCGGTATTATTGAGCAAGGCAATCAGGGTCTTCTGACCCACTCTGCTGTCGGGTGAGGGGGAAGGGGTGATTTCCGCCGTAGAAGTAGGGGGGTAGAGTTCCGCCGAGATGACTTCGGTGAGGGTGAAGAGGGCAGGGGCATATGCAAGCAGTTCTCCAGTCTCCGTGGAGTTAGCGTAGACCCATACCTGATGCGTCTCATCCGCTCTTGCAGATGTCGGGGGAGTGGCGATGACCGTTATTGTCCGCTGGTTCTGGGTTGATGAAGCATCATTGTACAGATTCGTCATAGAGGGAACTAGGTTCGCCGCGGTAGACCCCAGTGTGATGGTCCATCCAGGCTTAGGGACGTATCCGATGGTGAAGTTTGCTGGATCGTTTCCTGTGTTCTCCAACACCACCTCAGAGGATATGGCGGTCCCAGGGTCCCCGTTGGCTGCCCCTGAGGAAGTCAGCTCTGCCGACCAGAGTTCAGCTATTGACATGGAAACCGTGGCTGTGGCATTACGGGAAATTGCCCCGGAGAAAGCAGCCCAAGATGATGTCGCCATGAACGAGAAGTTGAGGTGACCTGCCGATGGGTATTGGAAGTCTGGGGTGGGGCCGAAGCTCAGTCCCACCATGCCGTATCCGGTCTCTCCTGGCAGGAGTTCCAAGGTCGAGGCGGAGGACGAGGACGAGGTCTGGACCGTAGCCGTCCAACGCGAATTCTCAATGAGGCTGGAGTCAGCTGGGGTATCCTGAAGGAAGACCTTCCCATTGCTACAGGTGGATTGTGTCCAAGGGCTACCAGATGCAGCAGTAGTTGGCGCTAGGGAGGTACATGGCATGGCACTGAGGGATACTTGGGCCAAGGTGTTGTTTGAACCGAGATTGTGAACTATCGTCACTTCGAAGCCTACGAACCTGTCGGTATTACCCCCGATGATGTCATTCACTGAGATATCGTCGATTTCGCCGGACAAGGAGATGTCCAACTCAACAATGCTGTCTATCATTAGCGTCGTCTGGTTGACTGCTGGGACTCCGCCCTGTAGTGGTATTGCTTGGATCATCAGGTCCACTCGCTCTATGGAAGAGACCTTCCAGGACGGGTTCAGTGGCATCTCCAGCTCCGGGGTGGTGATTGTTACGGGAAGTGTCCTGGTTTCATTTGGCAGCAGGACGTCGGTGATTGTGACAGGTGAGTCTATGATCCAGTATGGCACAGATTCCGTCGCTCCGACATCTATCTGATACTGGGCTGGCGCGGTACCGGTGTTCATCAGGGTATATTGCAGGGTTCTGGGGGAACCGGGGGTTATATTCGCGAAATTTTCTCCCATCGAATGGCTGTGGTTCTGGAAAATCTCCGCGCTGAATGTACCTCCGGCCATGACCATTGTACTGGCTGAGAGGACGTATCCCGCTGTGTCGCTTTGAATTGTCACGGTCACGATCACGGCGTCTCCATTGGCGGCATCTGCAGGAACTTCGACCGGGATCTGAATTGCATGAGTTTGCTGGGCGCCTACATTGAGTAGATTGTTGGAGTCATGTATCTGGTCAGTGATATTTACCCAGTAGTTAGCGGGATCAGAGTTGTTGCTTTGAGTCACGGTGAAGTTGTCTTCAACGGTTCCAGAGTTCTGCAGTATGAAGTTCAGTGTTGCCTGCGAACCTGGGTCGACGTTCCGGTTGTTAGCTGGTATGAGAGATGCCCTTAGGGCGACGAAACTAACGATTCTGGAGTCGATTGTGACCGAACCCTGAGTTGAGCCCGACACAAGTAGGCTGCCGCTTAGGGTGTAATCCCCTTCCAGGCTGGAACCATCGAACGATATTGTGATATTAGCAGGAGTTGGGGGGTCTGAAAGGCTTCCGGGGAGCAATTGCTCTGTACTCGAGGACAGGGAGACGCTCGAACCGCCCAGCGAAGGGGTTAGTGTTAGCTGAGCTGTGACGTCGACTGGTTGATTCCCTGTGTTGACCACGGTGATTGCCCCCTCCCAGAGGGCTCTTGCGAGGGAAGATCCATCGGATGGTAGGGAGTCTGCGATGTCTGAGGCAGACTCCACCTCTGTGACGCTGACACTAGATAGAGACATCTGGTTATTGCTCGAGTCGGAGTCGGATGAGGATGATGACGGGACCCATGACGCAGTTATCTCATATCCTGTTCCTGATAGGGAAGAGGCGTCCCAGTACATCACGCTGTTTACCTGTCCTCCGGGATTGATGGTGGCAGTCCTGTTGTCAACGACGACCCCGTTAACCTTGAGGGTGACGTTCCCATCGGCAGTAGACCCGCCCTGATTGGTAGTCCCCACTATAATCACGTGATTAACAGGGGCCAGTGTAGGGGTTCCTCCGACCATAGCGGAGGGTGTAGTGACATCTAGGTCGGTTACTACCACATCTGGGCTCATTTGGCGAGTCGAGCTTGACATTGGGTTCTCTTCGTCTGTAGCAATAGGAATGCCAGCGAGCAGAGGGGAGAGGAAAAGTAGAGCGACTAGAATCGTGGCCTTGCTAGCCGTATTCGTTGTCCTATGCAGGTTTCTCGAGGATTCTTGACTGGAATGTGTTCGCATCGCTTCCGCTCCCCTCCTCGTAGAGGAGACTAACCATCATTATGAAACAACCGGAGGAAAAAATTTCACTTCTTGGTTCGTCTGGGTTTGCAACCGATGTTATGAAAAGTCACTGCTCACGTTCGGTCACGTGGCGGACGCTGTATCCCTCGTTGTCATCGGCCTTATTCTGATGGCGACCTTCAACGGCTTGTTCCGAATTTTGCGTTCGCAGAACAGGAGGACAATCCTTCCTTCTACAAGGAGGAACGTCCCAGAGGAGGTTCTCGCAGGATCTACATCTAGAAGGGGAAGGGGAAGGGGGAGAGATCGTTCTGGAACTCCAACCGTATCCGGTTCACTGGGCGAGGGTGCGGAGGCGATTGGTGCTGGAGTGCAGGAAGCTGAGATATCAGAAAAGGGGGCTACTGCACTCGAGAAGAGGCTCGAGAGGGAGGGAGCCAAGAGGGGTTCTGTCCAAATCAGTCTGATGTGGGATAACTGGAATGACCTCGACCTCCATGTCATAACTCCATCTGGAGAGCACATCTATCACGATAACAGGACGTCAAATTGCGGCGGCGAGCTAGATGTAGACATGAACTTCAAGCCTACTTCTAAATCCCCTGTTGAGAATATTGTCTGGACGAAAACTCCTCCTCCTGGAGTCTACAGAGTTGGAGTCAGACACTATAAAATCCACACAAAGGGATTGTTCTCATGGGTACCCCTTCTGCGAAGGATACACAATAAGAATGAGACGGATTTCACGGTCAGCCTGACAATTGGGGAGAGCAAGAGATTCTATGAGGGGTCCCTTGTCAAGAGTAATGACTTGCAATTCGTCGCTAAGTTCGCCATCGCTGGTCCAGATGGAGAAGTGCCTCAGCCTACGGTGAGTGATGAGGAATTGAGTGAGGAAGTAAAGGAAGATTTCACCGAGGCTAGAGATGTGGATGAGCTTCGGAGAAGGGTAGGGACGGTTCAAGACGGTGCATCTGTGAGTCTCAACTGGGAAGGTAATTCTGACTTGGGGCTCTCAATAATTGATTCTAATGGCGAGGAGTTGTCTTTCTTCAATCCAGAGGGCTTGGGAGGAGGTAAATTCGACATGGATGGTTACGACCCTGAGTCGGGTTTCAGGGAGATAAGATGGGGTTCCTCACCGCCTTCTGGGACTTATTCGGTGATTGTAAGGCACTTTGAGGCAGAAGGAGAAGGAGGAGAGGTTCAGTTCGAGGTTAATGTGAACAACGGTGGAGATAAGCAACAGTTCTCTGGATCGATTCAACCAGATGGCTCGACTGTAGAGGTCGGGAGTTTCGAAATCTAGAACACCCCAAGTCCTTGGATTTCCAGGATTGATTTCATCCACTGCAGTTTCTGGAGCTTTGAGGACTCCTCGGTTTCTCCTGACCACCTACCAACGATGTCAGATCTTGTGCCTAGCATCTTGATGTTTTCTTTGGTCGCCCCTAGTGCCGTCAAGAAGCACGCTGCTCGGTCTCCATCGGTAAATCCACCAGGGTTGTACATACCATCGATTGGATTTTGCGTTTGGTGAGTTAGAACAAGTTCAGGGGGGTTTGTCTGTTCCTCGGCCAATCCTAGCAGGTGGTCCCAGTCTTCTCTATTGTCTCCATGGGCATGTAATACGAAGGGTATTGATCTTCTAACTGCTTGATAGGTCCCCTCTCCACCGTCAGCATCGCTAACCATACACACAACGCGGGACCATGCCTTCTCAGATAGTGAGGCAGGCATCTCTGAAATCGCTCCAACCGCTCCATCCGCAGCTACAATGAGTGTTGGACCATCTAGAATAGAGGCTATCTCATCTGGTTCTACTGCTGCTCCGAGGATTGCTACCCGTGCTTCCCTAATCACGATTCTTCGGAAAATCTTCGATAGAGTTGCAGCTCTATTGTGCCTGGCCCAGATTCCCACGATTGAGTCTTCGACCCTTCGAAGCATCGAAATTGCGCTCTCTATGTCATCCTTCTCGGTCCAACCAAAGTATTCTCTGACTTCATTCTGAATACCAACCAACGTTGGAGAAGACGGTGTCAAGTCCGATGGGGTTTCTTGTTTGGTCATGCTCTCCACTGGAAGGGCTCGGTAAGTATTGAAGAACCCTCGCGGAACTCTTGAGTTTGTGCCGATGCCAATCAGAGCTCCTGAAATCGATGATGACGGTTTACTTGCTCGGTATCCCTTTCTTCCACAGGGAAGGTCATTCATTCGTGAGATGTTAGAGGAGAATGGAATAACTGTTGAGGATCTAATTGAAGCCCCTTGGCTGGAGGATGTGAGAGTTAGGGGCAGGTTAAGGCTAGTGGATTCGGTCCTTCAGCAGGAGGATGCAGCAGCCTCTTCCACAATTGACCTCTCAACAGACGTTGGAAGGATGACGGAGACACTGTCCTTCCTTCATGCTATGCTAGTCGTCTGTGCGTCATTCGATGAGAGGTTGCTTTCCAGATGGATTGAGGGTGAGTCTAGCAGGGCGGATAAGTTACTGGGTATGGACTCCAAGAACTTCAATTTGCTTTCTTCTTCTTTTCTATCCGATATTGTAGTAGAAAATAATGGTGAGGGATCTGAGATCTACTGGATTCCAATGGTAGACTTCATCGAGCTTAGCCCAAAAATTTCCGGTAAATACTGGAGATTGGTCAATAGGCCTTTGAGAGACGGTTGGGTATGTCTGGATTCGGGAGCTGGAGAGACGGGTAGAGAGAGAGCTTCTCGATTGATTAAGGAGAGAGTTAGAGAGAGTCTGAAGGTTAGTTGTGAAGATAGGATTTCCAGGATGGACGATGAGTTTGCAGCTAAGTTCGCAGACCCGGTAGAGAGGATTACTGGACTACTTTCTGAGAGAGTCAAGGAGGAGATGCCCATGACGGCAGCAATCAGGGATGACTGGCCTCCGTGCTTTGAATCGGCTGTTTCTGAGTTGAACCAGGGAGTAAACGTAAATCATGTTGGAAGGGTCTTCCTTGCCGCTTTCTCCAGATCGATAGGTCTTCAGCAGGAGCAGACCTGTAACTTTTTTTCTAATGCCCCCGACTATGACGCCGACACTACATCATACCAAGTGGGTCAGATTTACGAAAGAGAATATACCCCTCATGGATGCTCTTCTCTCAAAACGAACGCCAGATGCCCCGTGCAAATAGGGGAAGATCCCCTCTGTGACCAAGAATGGTTGACTCATCCGCTGAAATATATCAGAGCAAAGCAGAGGAGGAGGTACGGCTCAAGCAATGCCGAATCTGACAGAGATGCCAATGACTCAGATAGCGATTCGGCCAATTCCTCATAAGTAGGTGCTTACCAACTCTTGCCAAGGGGGGCGTGAGCATAGTACGAACACTGGTTCTCACAATAGA
>CACAAP010000011.1:0-43262 GCA_902530535.1 uncultured Candidatus Poseidoniales archaeon | reverse complement strand
ATGGCTCGGCCCGTGGTCGAGATCGAGGCAGAGGCCCACTCCTCTGGAGTCCCTTCTGGGTTCTTCTCCACCTCCTCCTCTATTCTTGTCGAGAGGTGCACGGCGTAGTCGACACCCAGGCCCAGGGTGAGTGCCCCGATGGTGACTGTCTGAGAGTTTAGCTGGAATCCAGTGAAGCCCATGATTCCGTAGACCCATGCCACAACCGCGAGCAGGGGTATCCACGTCACAACCCCCCTTGCGAGACCGAGACGCACGTCCTTGGTCCTGAAGGTGTGGATCACCACTAGCATCAGGAGGATCACCCCTGCCACGATCGCAGTCGAGAGGATCGCCGCCTCTGCTACGTCTGAGGTTATCTGGGCCAGTATCAGCGATCGTCCGCTGAGGTCTGCTGTGAAACCCGCACTCATGGAGCCCGATAGATCGCCCGAGAGCTCGCTTTCGAATGCGTTGGTGCTGGACCAGTCCAGTGTGGCCGCCTGGAACGAGACCAGGGTCTGCTTCCCATCGCTGGAGAGCATCCCCGCTGAGAGGCCCCTTCCCTCAGGGGTCTCCGTCAGCCACGAGTTGAGGCTGGACCAACTGCCCTCCTCGCCGTTTTCCACGGATGTCATCAGCGTCGAGAGATCAGGGTTCGCGCCTCTAGCGGACAGAAGCGTGGATGGGAGGTCCGATACAACAACAGTGACCCTCTGGTCTTGCCCGAGGACAGAGACTACGGAATCAAGCGCCTTCCAGCCCTCTTCGGAAACTATGTCTCCCTCCACTACGACGTATATCGGCGAGGGGCTGCTTTGGAACTCTTCTGAGATTAGGAGGAAGTCTGCCACTACAGGCACCGAGTCGTCGAAGTTGTCCCTCGTGTCGAACCCCACCTCCAACTGGCTTACGCCGACCAACATGGGGGCCGTGATCACCGCTGCCACAATGATGGCGATGGCCGGCCTATCAGAGAGTCTCGCGATCCTCTCCACGAGCGGGCTCCTATCGGTCTTCACTGACTTGCCCATCTCCATGTCCTTTGGGGGCACTATTGTCATCAGAGCCGGAAGTGCAGTTATGCTGAACAGGTAGACGTAGAACAGGCCGATGGCGATCACGGTCCCGAACACGACCAGGAACTGCTGGCTGGAGAGCCTGAACGAGAGGAATCCGACCATGTCGGTGAAAATGGCTATCAGGAGTGCCACAGACGTCAGTGTGGTCCCCGACCTTATGGCCTTCCTCCTGGCCTCCTCCCCCAGTGACGATATTCTGCTGGCTTTGTCTCCAGACTCCTCGAGGTACTCCTCTCGAACCCTCTTGACCACGTGTAGCCCGTAGTCGACTCCGATGGCCAGGAGGAGGACGGGAATCGAATTCATTGCCGCGTTGAAGGTCATGTCAACCCCAATCTTGGTGAGCAGACCTGAGGTGCCATAGGTCGCTAGGATACCGAACACAGTCAGACCCAGAACGAAGGCTGTGTCTCTGAAGCTCCTGAAAGTGAAGTAAAGTATCGACCCTAGGATGAGTAGAGAAGCCGAATTCAGAATCGCCAACTCTACTCCGAGGTTAGCGTTCTGCCCTTGCTGGAACTGGGAGAAAGAGAAAACACTGGACGACTCGTCATTCATGGACAAGATTTCCCGTTCTACGTTCTCGGTCCACAGCACGATATCGGCTTGCACCTCTTCAGCGGTCTTTCCTCCGAAGTCACTGGTATCGGTAGACACGGTCATGGTGACGAGGAACGGACCACTACTGGATAGTAGGTCAATAGTATCGCTTGGTACTGTTCCGGATATGGACGAGCCCAGATCCACTGACTGGTATCCCAGAAGTGGGGCTACTCCCCGTGCGATTTGCCCTATCAGAACCCCAAGCTCAGCAGATTTGGTCTCGTTCTCGCTGATTAGGGACTGCGATGCTCCGATTACAGCCCCCAACTCCTCTTGGATGTCCTCTCCGGCTAGTATTTTCGGCAACCATTCGGAGGGCTCTGAGTAGTCCCAGGATGACATCTCTAGAGGGGTTACTGCAACGGGAGTCGGAATTCCGGAGATTGAGGCTTCCAGAGCCTCCTTGGCCGCTGAGTAGTTTTCTTCCTCTGCACTAGCGAGCGCGTTTACTGAGGATAGGAGGATATTGATCCACGCTGCGTTGTTTTCTGGGCTCTGGTACTTCAGCCAGGAGATCGCGGAGCTCGCGGGTCCGTTGTTCGCCTGCCCTCCGAACAGCGGGTAAGCGACCCCTGAGAGGTTCTCTTCCTCGAGTAGAATCGCTTCAATCCTGCCCAGATGGGACCAAGTCGAGGAGTCCGAGAGGTCCGACTCCGATCTGACGATTATCCTGACGAAGTCAATGCTGGCCTGGTACTCGCTCTCAACCTCGTCTAGCAGTTGGACCGTCTCGTTGTCGGGGAAGAACGCGTCCTCGGAGTTATCGAACTCCAGGAACATGGCCATCGAGGATAGTAGGAGAGTCGATACGAAGCCTATCGCAAGCACCTTCTTCGGGTGCTCTATACTTATCTCAGTGGCCCTGTCGAACGGATTCCTCATCTGAACACCTCGCCGGTCGAATAACGACCGAACGCGTCTGTGGCGTCCCACGGGACATTTCAACTCTCTCGATTCTGAGTGGTATTGTTGTTCGGTAGGTCACCCACTCAACCAACCCGCGGAGATGAGGAACACGTAGAGAACGAATATGACCCCCAACGAGAGTGCGTGGAAAGTCAGTGACAGTACCATCCTCAGGCTATCGTCCTCTGTTTGGTTGTAGGGCCATAGCTTGGCGACCTCCTCCTTGCCTCCCTTGATCCCGAATAGCGGTCTGGCCAAGCTGGCGCGCCTGACCACCTCGAAGCACAACATCACCCCCACCACCACCATCGCGGTGCCCATCGCGAGCCCGAGGTAGTAGCCTACTCCGATGATGTATAGGATTATGATGGGGAGGAACGTGAGGTGCATGTGTACTATGTACGTCGGATAGACGGCCTCGTTGAGGTAGGACAGCCACTTGCTCGGGCGATTTAGGAACCTCGAGGCCCATGAGAAGACCAACAGGCACCAGAACCAAGCGTGGAAGGACTGGACGAGGGATGCCAGAGTCGCCGATGGCGAGAATGCAGGGTGCCCCATATCGACCCAGCCCCCCTCCATAACATCGGGAATGCGGCTGCCCTCCCCTATCGCGAACCAGGCTATTGATAGTATGGGAGTTAGAATGGTTACGGGGACCCTTACTCTGTCCAGGGCTGGGAAATAGTCGTCCTTGGCCGCTATCATCAGGTATCCGAATAAGAAGTACAGCAGATAACGGGGGAACTCCCACCACATCCCCACCTCTCCGAAACCCCATGGCTTGAACAGGATTCCATTGGCCGATAGGATCAGTGCGGGAACCAACATGATGCCTATTCCCGCTGGCATTCTCAGCAGCCGTCTTGAAATTGATACAATCCCGCTGTCAGGATTCTCCCTGATGTGTGCGAACAGTGGCGTCAGAATCACGGAGTAGATCAGAAGGTTGTAGATGAACCAGAGGTGGCCGTAGGGCATATCCTCACTACCCGGGAAAATCGTGAAGAGCAGACGCGTGCTTTCTATCGGGTCGAATATCCCGAACCAGAGAACGTAGACGCCGAAAAGGAGAGGGATGCCCAGCCTCATCACCCTCTCGTTCAGGTACACCTTCCAGGACCGTCTCCTGAATGCGAACGCGGTCCCCATCCCGGAAATGAGGAACAACGCTGCGAGACGCCATTGGTGCATGACCGCTATGACGAAGAAAAGAACCAGGTTGAAGGCCTCCATTCCCCCGCTCGACCCCTCCAGTTGCCATAGAGAAAAAACCGCGTAGTGGAACCAAATCAGTAGCCCGAACAGGATAACTCGAAGCCAGTCTACGTCATAGCGGCGAGCATTCGTTGTCTCGAGCTCTTCCATGTCAATTGCCCAGCCAGTCACCTTTCAGTATCTTCCATCGCGATACCGTACGCCTCAGCGAGCGAAACCCCGTGTGCAGTCCTTCCAAAAGAAGACTTGGCGATCGAGAGCAACTCGTCATCAGGATGCCGGGGGACACCTCCGGCTCTAATCCAGTCGGCGTGTATCTCCAGTATCGCAGATACCCAGTGGTCCGGTTCGGTCGCTGGGAGTAGGCACCGGGCCGGTAGGACCTCGTCATGGAGGGGGAGGTCGGATGCTAGTACCGGGCACCCCGATGCCATCGCCTCGAGAGGCGGGCTACGGAATCCCACGGAGACCCCGGGGTAGAGAACTGCCTCTGCATGCTGGAAGTAGGCGGCTATCTTCTCCCAGTCGACCCTGCCTGAGCCTATGCGGAACAGGAGGATGTCCTCACTGACATCCTCCGGAAGCATGGAAATCACCTCGCTGACGAACTGGGACCTCCATCTGGGGTCCTTCTCGCCCACTGACACCAGGAGGCACTTCCCCTCGTCCCCCGTCTCGCCCAGTATCTCCCGATCCCTTAGATTCCTGTTCGGGTCCCAGAAATCCTCGTCCAGAGAGTCCCTGACCAACTCGCACCTGGTTCCCGGGAACATCTCGCGCGCCTCCTCCAGTGTCCTCCTGGATGCGCACAGCAGAAGGTCCGCTCTGGACATACCCTCCTTGCAGGATTTCAGGAGCCTGGATTTCGCAGATGACGGGAAGCGGTCGCCAAGCGGAACCGGAACGTCCCCTGCGTCGATAGCCCTCGGACGATGGTCGTACAGGTCGTGAACCGAAACCACCACTGGGACGCCGATCCCCTTGGTCGGGACCATCCCCGCGTCCAGCTGGTTGGTTATGTGCAGCAAATCCGCACCAGCCTCCTCAATGGAGCTCGCGATCATCTTCGCGTGCGAGCGCGAACTCGTGTCAGTGCTGACAGTGCTCGCCCTCGTCCACCCTGGGGTCTTGGCCCTGTCCAGCAACCACTCTATCACGGAGTGATTGGCACCGTACCCTGAGTCCCCCTTGGACCCCCTGGCAAGCACAACCCGCCTGAACACGAAAACCGAGCAGCTCTCAGGATAATAAACGAGGATGCCTAAAACTGTCTCCACTGCCTCATTAGGGGGATGTCATCGGGTTTCGGGCCATCAGATTCCCAACTCCGTTATTATGCACTCACTCTTCGGCAGCAACGTGGGCAAGCGCGTAATCCTGGCCAGAGGGACCGCCCTCCCTACAGATTCAGGACTAGGACGAGCCCATCACGCGTTGGTCGGGACTCTGCGAGGCTCCCTGGTCGATGGGTGGGAAATGACGGGAACGATCGAGCACGCAGCACCCTCCTCGGCAGTTGGGAGGATTCTGAAGAGGATTCGACACGCATCGGCGGTATCGTCAGGTTCCAACCCATCCGAAGCCGACTTGCTCCATATCACCGACCAGGAGCAGGCCCATCTGGTCCCAAGCGACTCGAAGGTCCCCGTTGTCGTGACCGTGCATGACATGTTCCACCTGGAGCCTAAGGTCATCGAGGGAGTGCCCATCGGGGAACGCAGCCCGGGAATGATCAGGAGGATGGACCTCAGGAGGCTTAGGGAGGGCCTCAAAAGGGCCGATCTGATAGTCTGTATCTCAGAGATGACCCAGTCGGAAGTCAACCGAGTATTCCCAGGGAAGCCCACCGCGCTGGTCAGACACAAGATAGACGTCGACCACTGGGACCCCAGCTCGAACCCAGTCCCAATTGACGCAATCTCGGAGGAGCACGACCCTTCCAAGTGCCTCCTGATCACGGTGGGGAGCGATGACCCCAGGAAGAGGCTGGGCTTCATCGACGAGGTGGAATCATCCCTGCCCAGCGAGATCTCGGACGACATCGAGATTCTGCACATAGGCTCCAGGACAGCTATGGACGAGGACCAGATTGTTGCGGCATACCAGGCAGCAGAGGCCCTTCTGTTCCCCAGCGTCTCCGAGGGGTTCGGCTACCCGCCATTCGAGGCCATGGCCTCAGGATGCCCGGTGTTGGCCGCTGACTTCCCAGCCCACAACGAGGTGATCCCCGACAGGTGCCTCCTCGACTCCGATGTCTCATCTTGGGTAGATGCAATTGCCGAAGCACACTCCAACTGGAGGGCGAGGGGAGGGGGGCCGAGAAGCCCTGACCAGTCGCTGATCGACCACATCAGGGAGGAACTCAGCCCACAGGCACAGGGAGCCGCCCTCTCCCAGGCCTACGCATCCGCATTGTCCGCTAGGGAGGGGGTGTAGATGGGGGCGTCCTCCAGGGAGAACCTGCTGGTAGCCAAGGGCGTGCTTGGCCCGATGGGAGGGGCCGAGAGAGACCTGATCAGGATCCTCCCGTCACTCAACGAACTCTTCAGCGTCTCAATGGCCACTATACAGCCATCGCCCGAGCTCGTCGAGGTATGCTCCTCCAACGGCATCGAACTCATCACCCCGGAGAGCGACTGGGAGGTCCCAAGGGACTCCCTCTCAACCATCCTAGACTCCGGCAGGGGCTCGGCATCCAGAGCCTGGCGGTCATGCGAGGGCCTCGATGAGGCCATGTCCTCCGCAATAGCGATTCATCTTGTCAGCGGTGACGGCAGCCTGCCAATCCTGGACCACGTCCCTCCCGGCCTGAGGGTCCACCTCCATCTTCTAGAGCCACACAGGGGGCTGTACGAGGAGGTGCTCCACAGACGCGTGGACGGATCCCCCCGGAGAAACCTCTCGTTGACCAAGGCCGTCCTCTCCAGGGCCAGATCCAGAGACAAGTCCCTCATGAAGGGCCTGATCTCCAGGGAAGGCTCCGCAGTGAGCGGGAACTCTAGCTTCATCGCAAAGCGTGCAAAGGAAGTGTACGGGATAGAGGCCGGAGTGCTATGGCCCTGCGTAGACGTCCAAGAGTTCCCAGAGGACCCATCCGGGGATCCCGAGAACCCCTTCCCAGGATCGGGGGACTACGTAGTGACAGTGGGTAAGGCGTCGTTCGTCAAGGGGACCTGGGAGACGATTTCCATGCTATCTGGGTCGGGACTCTCTCTCGCGCAAGTCGGAGGAGGGGACGGGGAATCGATAGAGATGCTCAGGTCCCATGCAGAGTCAATGGGCGTGGACGTCTGGTTCGCCCCCAGACTCAGCTCACCCGACCTGGTGAGTGTGATGAGGGGGGCCAGAGCGATGGTAAGTATGGCCCACAACGAGTCGTTCGGACTCACGCCCATCGAGTCTTTCTCCGTCGGAACCCCCGCGCTGGTCGTGGACGAGGGAGGCTTCAGGGACACCATCGTGGATGGGGAGAACGGACGCCTGATCGACCGTTCCGACATCGAGGGATGGCTCTCCGCGCTGGAGCAGGCCTCAGACCAGCGCACTCGCGAGGAGTGGGCAGCCAAGGGCAGGGAGAGGATATCAGAGCTCGACCTGGGTCCCGAGGCCCATGCTCGGAGGATCCGAGATCTGCTATGCGACTGATAGAGCGTCCTTCCGTTGCAGTTATGTCCTGAACGTAATCCCACGAGCCATGGTACAATCGGTAGCTATAATCGGAGCAGGAAACATGGGCTCGGGTATCGCCCAGAAGAGCGCCACTGAGGGATTCTCCGTCCAGATGGTTGACAGGGAGGAGCAATGGGTGGACAAGGGAAAGGCTACCATAGACAAGTTCCTCCTGGAGGCCCTAGAGAGGAGGATCTTCCGACCCGAGCAGGCGGAGAGAATCAAGTCCAGAATCAGGGGCGTGGTCGGACACGAGAACGTCTCCACTGACACCGACCTAGTGATCGAGGCCGTCTTCGAGGACTTCGAGCTGAAGAAGGAGATCTTCTCCAGCCTGGACAGCACATGCGGGGAGAACACGATTCTGGCTACCAACACATCCTCGCTCTCCGTTAACGAGCTCGCCCAACAGGTAGAGAGGAAGGACAGGTTCGTGGGGATGCACTGGTTCTACCATCCTGCCAAGAACCGCCTCGTGGAGATAATCCCGGCCGACACCACCTCCCAGGAGACTATGGACGCCGTCGAGCAGTACTGCAAGACGATGGGCAAGGTCATAATCGTCTGCAAGGACAGGCCCGGATTCGTAGTGAACCGATTCTTCGTGCCATGGATCAACGAGGCCTGCAGGCTCCTCGAGGAGGGAGTCGCGACGGCAGCGCAGATTGACGCAGTGGCCTGCAAGGAATTCAGAATCGGATTAGGCCCATTCGGACTGATGAACCTCACCGGACCCACGATCGCTCTACACAGCAGCGACTACCTGTCCGAGCAGCTCTCCGTACCCCGCTTCGCTGGTGCCGACAACATGCGCGCCCTCGTGGAGAAGGGAGAGATGTGGGAGATCGACGAGGACGGGGAATGCGACGAGGAAGCATCCAGGATAATCAAGGAGAGGCTGATGGGTCAGGCCTTCGCGGTCTGCTCCCAGATAGTCGAGGAAGGAATCTGCAGCATGGAGGACGTCGACAGAGGAGCCAAGGTCGGGCTGCGATGGACAATGGGCCCATTCGAGCTCGCCAACAGGATTGGAGTCACGGAGGCATCCAGGATTGCCATGGGATACGCAGACATGGCGGGACTGGAGGTACCCGAATGGTTCTCCGGGAGGTCCGATCCCTTCGAGTTCAGCTACGTCGACGTCGATGTGGACGAAGCTGGCATCGCCACGGTCCTGATCAACAGGCCAGAGGCAATGAACGCGCTGAATGTCACAGTGGTAGGCCAGCTGGGCCGAGTGATGGAGGACCTCAATGGGAGGTCGGACGTCAACACAATCGTTTTCGAGGGAGCCGGGAAGGCATTCGTCGCCGGCGCCGACGTGAAGTTCTTCGTCGATATGATCCGCGAGGACTCCTTCGACAAGATCGAGGAGTTCACCAAGGACGGGCACAGGGTCCTGAACATGATCGAGGACTCCCCTCACACCACGATCGCCCTGACAACAGGCCTGGCACTAGGCGGGGGACTGGAGCTGGCGCTATCATGCGACTACAGGGTGGGCACCGAGAAGACGATGCTCAGGTTCCCGGAGACCTCGATAGGGATCTACCCGGGTCTCGGAGGCACTCAGCGCGCCACAAGGGTCTGCGGGATAGAGGCAGCGCGCTTCGCTGTCCTCGCTGGCAACTTCATGGATGCACCCACAGCAACAGCCCTGGGCTTCATCACCCATCTGGTCGATCCCTCAGAGGTCTCGTACACGGTCAGCACCATAGCTTCCTTCGGCAAGCCGGACGACAAGTATCCTGGTAGGCCATCAGACCCGAGTCACCCGGTATCGTTCATGTCCAAGGCGTTCTACTCCGACGCCAACATGGGCGCAATCCTCTCCGGGGAGGTCCCAGCGGGATTCGACCCGGAGGACAAGAACGTCGCAAGACAGCTCAAGTCGCTGTCCAGGGCCGCCCCAGTGGCTGTCAGGATCGCAAGCGATCTTCTTGACAAGGCACTCTCAACCGACCTCGCTGCAGGCCTCCAGCTAGAGCTGGACGCGCTAGACGAGATCTTCGCTACGCAGGATGCGTGCGAGGGCCTCTCCGCCCTGGTCGAGGGTCGTCGCCCGGAGTACGTGGGTTCCTAGTTCGCAGTTAGTGATACCACCCCGCAAGTCATGCATGAAGTGGTCCTAAGCTCCGGGGTAAGGTACTCCCGATACACCAGGCAGGGCGATCCGCAGCTAGGGCATGCAGCCACTCCCTGCAGACCAGACATCACCATGCGCTCACTTCCTTCGCGGATACTCCGACCAAGGGGGCGCCCGGCAGTCTGCCATAGCTCTCACCACTATCTCGAATAGGCTCATTCAGAGATCCTCCTTTTCTTCCCAGGCATTCATCACTTCGTTCATCCATTGTTCCAACCATTTGTCCATCTATGCTTTCCTCTTTAAAGTTAGTGCTTTTTTTACACCTAATAAGCAAAACCAGCAGACTGACTGATATTAATGCCCAAGTATCCACGATCACATTACGGTGTTGTTTATACACCAGATACCATTGTGCATACTTGATTGTAACATGCCGACAAAGCCCATGTCCATCTCTGACGAGGATTACAAGAAAGTGAAAGAGGCGATAGACGCCGTCATGAACGACGGCAAGGAAATCAGGTCGATTTTCGAGTCATACTACGATGGCGACCCCGACATAGAGTGGGAGGTCGACGCTGCAGTCGAGAGCTTCGATATCTTCAGCTCCAGATGGACCACAGAGATTCTCTGCTGCCTGTACGTGGCTGGTCCGCGTAGGTTCAACGAGCTCAGGAAGCTCCTGCGAGGGATCTCCTCCAGGACTCTTTCCGACAAGCTGACCAAGTGCGTCGAGACAGGCTTGGTCGACAGAGTGGTCGAGACGACCAGCCCGGTGAAGGTGACGTACCGGCTGACTGATCATGGAAAGGATGCTGGCAGGCTTCTGGGACCTCTGGTGGCCTACATGAAGATCCACAGGGGACGAGTAATCAGGCATAGCGTCTGAACGAGCATCCACGACTCAACTGACCCTGCAAGGTTAAAGCCTGCATTTGTGGGTTCGGGTCATGGCAATAGTAAGGCAACTCCGCGAGTCCTACCCCTGGATTGCCGACTCGTTGACCGCTTTCGTGGCCGGGACCACTGGTCTAGCGGCCCTGATTCCATTCGCTCCCCTAGCCCGTGGGACACTCTCCGCACCTAGGGAGAATGCATGGGAGCACCCACTGAGGGGCAGCATACTACGTACCCTGGAGAGATCGCCAGGCATACACTTCAGGGAGCTCCAGAGGCAGTTGGATGCAGCGAACGGAACCCTTCGGCACCACCTGAGAGTGCTGATTAGCGAGAGGTCAGTGACCGTGGTACCAGTCAACGGGAGGACGTGCTACTACGCAGGAGCCCCAGCGCAGGTAGAGATCCTCGAGGGTACCGGGGTGACGGACCAGGCAACCGCGGCTGCGATGCTCCCAGTCGGCCTGTCCGGAGTCCAGAGGAAGATCGTGACTAGACTGTCGGACTCCCCGAACCCCCCGTCCCAGGCACAGCTGGCCAGGGACCTTGGGAAGTCGAGGACAACGGTGAACAGCGCTATCGGGATACTCAGGAAGCGGGGGATCGTCAACCAGGGGAGCCTCTCGCTCGCGCCACACCTAGACTCGTTGGGCATGTCCAACGTAGACTACCCGTGGCTCGAGATTCGTCAGGAATACGCCTGATAGTCCACTTCGATATAGCCAAGGCTCTTGAGCCTCGGAATCCGCGCTGACCCCGTGTTCTCTCTGAGGATAGTCGAGCTCCCGATGCCTACTGGCAGTAAGGACACAGGGGTGCTGCTGGACTGGCTCCTAGACTCTATGGGACTGGTCAGGAGGTCCGGGGGGGACGAGTCAGGGGCACTGCACCGGATAATGAGGGAGGCGTTCCTGACAGAGCCGCTCAGGGGGTGGGACTCCAAGGAGCTCGGGGACCAGACAGGACTCTCCAACACGGGGATCCACCACCAGATGGTCAAGCTGAGAGAGTGCGGTCTGGTGGCCGCGCAGGTAGACGGCAAGTGGCACAGGTACGTTCTCAGAGGCGGCTCCATGGCAGCAGCGATCTCGCTGGTTGAGTCCCAGGCAGTCGCCGTTCTGGGTCTGAGGGCCTCCGAGCTGGCTGGGATGGTAGAGGCCTCGGAGACCAGGATGGCGATAGAGGCCGAGGAAGATGAGACGCCATTCTCGATCAGCATAGCCGAGCATGGGCCCGTGGAGAGCGAGGGAAGAACCTCAGCCCTAGTGAGTGATCTTGGCCTGGCAGGAGGTAACCAGAGGTCCGGAAGCGATCTAGCTCGCGACATACTGGCTCAGTTCTGCTCGAGCCATCAGCCAATCACCCTCTTGGCCCTTTCCGAGAGACTGTCCGAGAGCCGCGGGAGGGTCAGTACTATCGTGGATAGGATGAGGGCCGCTGCCATTGTGGAGAGGGCTCCAATGGTGGACAGGATACCACAGGATGCGTTCGCTGGTATCTCGAGGCAGTTCGATGCCAGAGGGGAGGAGTGGCTGATGACCAGGGGCGGTCTAGGCAGACTCGAAGAGCAGGTTTCCAAGACCCTGATTGAAGGAGTCAGGAATGGATCACTGGACATTGACGGCGTGAGGGAGGCGCTCGCTCCTGTCCCTCTAGAAGGCCAGAGGATCCTGCTGAACACCTTGGGAGGAAGGCTCGCATACGGGTATCGTATAGCCGGTGCGGACGGAGCCTCCGTCTCGAAGAGTGTAATGCGTAGAGCTGAGCGGACGTTGAGGAGGCTAAGGACCGTCGCCCAGAGGTTGGACGAGTCTCTGTGAAGAATTCAATACTCCAAAGCCTCAGCGCAATGTATGTCCAAACCTGCGGTAAGGGTGCTACTAGGCAGCGGGGGAATCTCCACGGAAGATAGGAGGGAGGTCTACAGGAACCTCGTCGGCGACCACTTCTCAGACTCCGATACGGTCCTATTCGTACCTTATGCATCTGATGACTATGACGCCTACACCTCAAGAATGAACGACTTTATGGGCCCCAATGGGCCAAGTCTTGTTGGAATACACACGTTCGAAGACGAGCTGTCCGCCGTCCATGAAGCGGAGGGGATTTACGTGGGAGGGGGGAACTCGTTCCTCCTCATCAGAGACCTCCACGAGAGAGGCCTGATTGGCCCAATTAGGGAAAGTTGCTTGGGAGGGGTCCCATACATGGGGGTGAGTGCGGGGTCCAACGTGGCATGCCCCTCCATGATGACTACCAACGATATGCCAATCGTCCTGCCCCCGTCCTTCGAGTCCTTTGGCATCGTCCCATTCCAGATCAATCCCCACTACCATCCGGGCAAGGTCCTGTTCATGGATGGGGATGAGGTTACGAATCACTACGGTGAGTCGAGGGCTCAGAGGATAGCCGAGTTCCACAGGCACCAGGACACTCCGGTGCTAGGGATGTGGGAGGGTTCGTTCGTCCAGTGGGACGGGTCGAGGGGAAGACTGACTGGCAGAGCAACGGCGTTCCTCCCCGGCGTCGAGCCCTATGATTTCCATGATGGTTCGACATTCGACTCCGAACTGAGATTCAGAGACTAGCCATTGTTCGAATAGAATAATTGCAAGATTGCCTCCCTCTATGAAGTTCTATATCATCTCTACTGCTTTTTCACCCTACTAGACGTAGTGAGGTTGATTGCTCACCATCCTCCCAATCGGTCCATGTCGGAGACGCTCGTGCCATCGGTTCCCCCGGTCAGCCCATTCGAGGCCTACACCATCATCATCATTCTCCCCTTCCTGATGAGGCTGATCTTCGTGGCTCCGCCACTAGTCGACCTCTCGAACAAGCTCATGCCCAAGGAGGACAGGGGGAAGCACGCCAGGTGGGCCTTTGATCGTATCAAGAGGCTGAACGTCGAGAGGTTCTGGCTTATCGTACTCAACGAGATGCTGGCCATCTTCCTCCCTGCAGTGATAGCCATATCCGCTCGAGTCTACATGGGCCCGATAGGATGGGAGAGCTGGGAGATCCCCTTTCTGGGACTCACGCTGCTGGCGCTTGCAGGACTCCTCTGGATAGGGTACGACTTCACGAGGGTGACTAGGACGAGGAGGGACGTCCTAAGACTCGCCCAGTTCGACATCAACAAGGCCAGGCAGGCGGTCGATACGGCAGTCACAGGCAGGGACCTCCTCAAGTCATTGAGAGGAATAACGATACCCAGGCCCTGGAAGGGGGACGAAGGATCCGTGCAGGAGAGGTCTGGCTTCTCCCCGTTCGGAGTGGTCACATCGGTACTGGAGGCTGGTGCCGACATACTCGACATGGCACTGGATGAGGTGAGGATACCTGCTGGCGATGCCGTGGACAGGATGGACTCGGAGATCCAGAGGAGGATCCAGAGCAGGGTCCAGGCATCCAAGCGCTCGATGGTGATTGGCACCCTGTTCGCAGCCTTCCCCCTGGTGGTTCTGCTGGGGCTGCCTAAGCTGCTCTAGAGGAGATGAAAGCCTTCTCCCTCGGCGAGGCCAGCAAAAGCCAGAGCGCCCCCACCGTCAACTGCACCAGACCAGTCACGAGGAGGATCTCCCTCAGCGTCACCAGCTCCTCCTCGAGGATGTAACCGGCCGCGATGGTGGATACTCCCATGGTCAGGACGATGATGAGGTTGTCAGTACCCGCCACCCTGCCCATCCAGTCGTTGTCCGTCCTGCGCTGGAGCAGGGTCGTGCTGAACACCCAGGATATCCCGCTGCAACCGTGGCTGAAGAAGACCAGGACGAGCGTCCAGATCCCCCACTCTGCCTGGGAGACTCCCACGTAGAGGAGGCCCGCGCCTCCCAGGGAGAGGCCTATGATGTAGGGCATGTACCTAGTGACGGTCATCAGGGGCCGGGTGACGATCGGGCCGAATCCGCTCCCGAATCCGCGTGCCATGTACAGCACCCCGATGCCCGCAGCGCCGGTCGAGATGTCCCCGAAGTCCGCCTCCATGCCGATTATGATCAGGAGGAATATCTGCGCCCCCCCTCCAGTCGCCCACATGCCCTTGGCCAGCACTATCCTGCTGATCTCCGGCCTCTTCAGGATGAAGCCCCAGCCTGCAAATATGTCCTTGAACATCTCAACCGCGCCTCCCCCCCTCTTCTCGTCCGGGTCCGGCCCGCCGTGAGGAAGGGTCGAGATCACTACCGCCGCCACCAGGAAGGTGACCGAGTCGATCATCAGACCGGTCTCGACGCCGTACTGCGAGATCACGAATCCGGCGATCCCGGCGCCGATTCCCATCGATGCAGACCAGCCACCCGATATCAGAGCGTTCGCGGTCAGCAGCTCGTCCTCGTCGCACACCCTAGGTAGGTACGCAGTCTGAGCCGGGTCGTAGGTCGCACGCCCCAGGACCAGCAGCATGGCCAGCACGTACACGGAGAACAGGCTGTCCAGAAGCCCGAGCAGTATGAAGGAGGTCAGCATCAGGAAAGAGAAGATGTTGGCCAGGACCATCAGCGTCTTCCTGGGGAACCTGTCGGCGAGCATTCCAGTGATTGGCTCCAGTGGGGCGAACGTGAAGCTACGGACTGCGAGCACGCCGGCTATTGCCAACGGCGAGTTATCCGAGGCCTCGCCGGCCAGTATGAACATGGCGAGAACGGTGAACCAGTCCCCTATGTACAGGATCATGTTCGATCCCCACAGGCGTCCGAACGTCCTGTTCGACCGTAGGAGCTCCACGTATCCCGGGCTGGTCACGGGCACCGCAGGGCACCGGTGCTATCACTGTCACCCCCGGGCCAACATGAATAAGTGGGGGTTTCCGACGGAGGGCCTGTGAAGCAATCGCGCATTTGTATGCTCGACCTCGAGATGTCAGGGCTCGACCCCGACAAGGAGAGGATAATCGAGGTCGCCTGCTTCGTCGTCGAGGCCGACCTGACCCCAGTCGAGGGAGCTGAGATGTGCCTGGCGGTGATGCCCGCTGATCCCGGCGTCCTGGACACGATGGACGACTGGAACACGAGGACCCACGGCGAATCAGGCCTCATCAGGAGAATCAGGGAGGAGGGAGTG
This sequence comes from uncultured Candidatus Poseidoniales archaeon, assembly GCA_902530535.1. GTDB lineage: Archaea > Thermoplasmatota > Poseidoniia > Poseidoniales > Thalassarchaeaceae > UBA36. The sequence goes on along the minus strand of CACAAP010000011.1, from coordinate 27,758 downwards.
TCGATAGCGGAAGCCGAGGAAGCGGTGATGGCCCTGCTCAAGGAGCACATGACCAAGGGTGCGATCATCGCCGGCAACAGCGTTCACCACGACATGAGATTCATCAGGAGGGAGATGCCGATGGTCGCAGACTACTGCACCTTCAGGATCATAGACATCAGCTCCTTCAAGGAGCTGATCAGGAGAATCGCCCCGAATGGCCCTCGCTTCCACAAGAGGAGCGACCACACAGCCCTTGCAGACGCGAGGGGGAGCCTGGACGAGCTGAAGTTCTACGTCGACAACTACCTCGACATCGAGTAGACACTCCGATCAAAGGTCCAGACCTATCGGGAATCCCTCTGCAGAGGTGATCAGCAGGTTCACCCCCTCGCCGTTCCTGAGGTAGCCGATCAGCTCGAAGCCATGCACCTTCCTCCCAGCGACCCTGGCCAGGACCGGCAGCTCCTCGTCCTTCTCCGGTTTCAGGTCCCTCCTGTGACCGTCCCCCTGGTCGTACCACTCCAGTCCCAAGGGCGCGGGGCTGAATCGCATGCCGAGGATCATCTCCACGCCCTCGGTCCAGTCGGCGGCCTCCGCATCCGCCTGGCTGGGATGGGCGTAGGCGTTGGGGTGGCTGTGCAGGAAGCTGGCGAACCTGGACCCCCTCGCCCCCCTCTCCTCCGAGAACACCCCGTCCGTCCACTCCTCTGGGACGTGGTGGACGCTGTACGAGTCGCCGACGTTGACTATGTGCGGCTCACCCAGCAGGAACCCGGAACCCGAGAAGCTGGACTGGGAGGGTCCGAAGACCTCCTCGACCGAATCGGGGTTGGGTCGCTCGGGATTAGGGTCGAAACCTATCAGGACCTCGTCCGGTATCGACTCCATGCTCCACCGGATCACCGTCCGCATGGTCTCCATGGGGATAAGCAGGTGCGTGGCGTACCTGTCCCTCTGCTCGTACGAGTCCCTGTTGTAGGCGGTCGCAGCCTCCAGCAGCCAGTCTCCCATGGATCCCCGCTAGAGTGGCCGCGTTTGAGGCTACGCCAGCGATAGGTCCAGGACCACGTGGTCCCAGTGGGGCGCGTACGACTTCACCCTGACCAATCCCGAACTGACGGACGAACCGGGCCTGATGGAGGATGCGGACGCCACTACTCCCTCAGCCCATGAGGAATGGTCGGAAGAGGGGGCCAGACCGTGGATGTGCAGGGCCCCGCCATCCGGCTTCAGGACCCTGAGAGCAGCCTCCAAACCGTCTTCCGAGCTCGGTAGGAGACCGAGGAAGACCCGGTCCGCGACTCCCTCCAGCGACTTGCTTGTGACCCCGCTGTCACCCTCGTGCACAACGCACCTACGGTCCACCCCATTCGACTCCAGGCCCCACCTGAGTGCCTCGATCGCCTCGGGGTTCCACTCGCAAGCGTGCACCAAGGAGGCCCCACCGTGGACCAGGGCGGGGAGGGTGTAGTAGCCGATCCCGGCATAGAGGTCCACCAGGACCTCGTCCTCCTGGGTGACCTCCCCCATGCGCCTCCTCTCGTTCACGTTACCGGAGGAGAACATGCAGCGAGTCATCCGGTACCCGTAGTCGACCCCGCTCTCGCGCCTCACGACCCAGTCGTCGTCGCCGAGCAGCATCTCGACCCCGCTCTCCCTCATCTCCCCGCTGACCTCGCCCATCCGTGCTAGACGCTTGGCCCCGAGGGCTTCCGCGACGGCCTCCCAGAGCCCGCGATCGGCTTCCCAATCGGGCCCCTTGAACGAGTCTTGGGGGATTATCGCCACGTCGGAGAACCGCTCCCACCTCCGGGGTAGGTCTCCAGGCGGGTCTCCGGACGCCCATCCCCTGACAGCACTCTCCAGGCGGGCATGGGGATCGTCTGCTCCCATGCTATCTCCTCTGTATGTGAGCCCTGATCCTCTCGGCCATCTCCTTGCCGATTCCCGGGACGTCCCGGAGGTCCTTCACGCTCGCGTGCTCTATCCCCTTCCTCCCGCCGAAGTGCCTCAGCAGGGCCTGTATCTTCTTCGCTCCGAGGCCATCCACCTCCTCGAGGGGGTCCGCCAGCGCACCCTTCCCTCTCCGCTTCTTGTGGAATGCGTTGGAGAATCTGTGAGCCTCGTCGCGGGCGTGGACCAGTGCCCTGCCCTTCCTGTCTAGAAGGATCGCCTCCTTGCCCCTCATGTGGAGGGACTCCTCTCTCTTTGCGAGCGCCGCTATCGGGAACAGGCCCAGAAGCCCCATCCCGTCCAGCGCGCTCTCTATGGCCGATAGGTGCGTCTCGCCCCCGTCGAGGAGAAGCAGGTCCGGCCACTCCTCCTGCCTCTTGGCCCATCTGGATACTGCCTCCGACATCATCCTCAGGTCGTCCTTGGCATCGGACCTGATTGTGTAGGTCCTGTAATCCTCCTTCGAGGGCCTGCCCCTGCGCAGAACTACCGACGCCCCGACCCTCTCCTTGCCGAGGGTCTGGGACATGTCGAAGCACACGATGTGATCGAGGGTGTCCAGGCCCAGAAGGCGGGCTGCATCGTCTGCGGCCGCCTTCTCCAGACTCCTGGAGCGCGTGCCCCTGATCAGGTGGATCTCCGCGTTCCTGTCCGCCATGGTCCTGAGCTTGGCCAGCTCCCCACGCATGGGCACCCTGACCTCGACTGCTCCCTCCCTCCTCTGTGATAGCCAATCCCCCATCGAGTCGCCCAACGGAGATGGAACCAGGAGGCTCTTGGGTGGTCGCCTGTTGGAGTAGTGCTCCGACAGGACCAGGGATACCGAGTCGGACACGTCACCCCTGTGTATCAGCTGGTACTCGGTCTGCCCCCTGATCATACCCTTCTTGGCGTGCAGGATGACCAGGCACCCGCTGTCACCGCTCGTTGCGAAACCCACCGCATCGCTGTCCTGGTAGAACCGGCTCGAGACGATGTTCTCAGACTTCGCGCTCTGGACCGAACCGATCATGTCCCTGATCCTGGCAGCCCTCTCGTAGTCGAGCCTTTCCGATGCCTGGTCCATGTCCGATTGCAGCCTCTCTATCAGGACGCCTGCGTCTCCGTCCAGAACGCTCTGAGCCGCCATCACCCTCTCTTGGTAGTCGTCATCCTCGGACTCGATGAATCCGAATGGGGGCTTGTCGGTCTTGTCCCTGATCCCGAAGTGCCTCCTCAGTAGCTTGACCACCAAGCGGGCCGAACCCGCGTCGGGGAACGGGCCCCAGAACTTCGAACCCTTGGGAGGATTCCTGGTGAACATTATCCGGGGCTTTTCATGCCCGGTTAGAGCGATGAATGGGAAGGACTTGCCGTCCTTCAGCAACGAGTTGTACCTGGGCTGGTTCGACCTGATCAGCTCCCTCTCGAGGACGAGGGCCTCCGTCGGCTTCTGGGTCACGATGAAGTCGATCTTCTCGGACTCCTGCAGGAGACGGGGGATCATCTCCCGATCGGGATTCTTCGCGAAGTAGGACCTGACCCTAGATCTCAGGTCCGTAGCCTTCCCTACGTACAGGACTCGGTCATCTGCCCTCTTGAACAGGTACACCCCAGGCTCCTTAGGGAGGTCCAACTTTCCTTGGTCTACGGCCATTTTCAGATGAAGCGACGGCCGCTGGGTTTGATTTACACTTTGCAGGACGGGACAGCGTGCCCAACCAGCGACAACTCGAGATTTTGACCTACCTATCGGGCTTCGGCAGGGACCTCGAGGAGTCATGGGACGTACCCAGGGAGATATCCCTGGCTGGTCTCGCCGAGCACCTGGGCGTCGTGCGATCGGCGCTGCATCCTCCACTGAATTCGCTTGAGGAGCAGGGATTGGTGATTTCCAGGACCGCCCACGTAATCGGCGCCCCTCGTAGGAGGAAGGTGTACCATGCGACGGACACAGGAAGGGAGGAAGCAGCCAAGAGCACCCCTCCGGAAAACAAGCGCAGAGGAAGGTCAGTTGGACCCATCCCCGACCAGATACTCCTGCATGGAAGGGAGGATTTCGTAGTAGCGGTGTCATCGAGCCTCTCCGAGGGTTCCAGCATTCTGCTGGAGGGGCTTCCAGGGATTGGCAAGACCACCGTCGCCGCTTCAATGGCAGAGTCCCTTCTTGACGAGGGGTGGCTAGTGAGATGGGCAACCTGCCAGGCCGACTCCGACCCATCCTCGATAGCAGGAATGTGGTTCGGGGGGAGGACACCATCGTCAAAGGAAGCAATATCCGCCAGAGCAGACTCGAAGAAGACGCTCTTGGTCCTGGACGAGGCCCAGCAGTCAAGCGGCAGGCACTCGAACTCCATCCAGGAGATGCTCGAAGCATGCTCTGAGACCTCAGCTGCCGTGCTAGTGGTAACCAGGGCACCGAACCCATTCACTGGGATGTCTGGATTCGAGTCGATCAGGTTGGAGGGTCTGGAACCATCGATGGCCAGGGCCCTACTCCCAGAGGAGATGGGCGAAGAGGAGGCGATGGAGGTCTGCATTGCAATGGATGGGCACCCCCTTGGAATCAAGCTCTGGTCACCCGATGACGATCTACCAGGGGCAGGAGCCGTCCAGGAGTACGTCGAGTCCCAGGTTCTCAGGAGACTTACGCAGGAGGGCGCCTCATCATTGGACGAGCTCTCACTTTCTCCACTGCCACTAGAAGTGGAAGAGATGCTAGAGCCCGAGGGAGCCGAGGAGTTGGATGACTCCGCCATACTGAGATGGGCGGATCATCTCGTCGAGCCCCATCACCTGGTGAGGAATGTCAGGAGAGCCACACTGGAAGAACAGGGAGCAGCCATCCTTCACACAAAGCTAGCGGAAATGTGGGCCGGCCGACAGGGCCCAAGAGCGAGGAGGATGGAGGCCCATCACAGGCTGGAATCCGGTTCCGAGGTCGAGCCAGATTGGATTAAGGATACAGTTGCTGAGATTATGGAGGGGGATTCGTCTGCGGCAGCCGTAGTTCTGGATCACGCAATCGAATCTAATCCAGAGGAGGGGCTCTTCGAACTCGCAGCAGACATCGCACTGGAGAGGGGAGAGACTAAGGTTGCGTCTGGATACATCGAATCTCTTAGCGATGGTCCTAGGAAGGACATGGCATCATCCAGGCTCGCGAGGGCCGAGGGGGAGTGGGAGAAGGCCGACGAGTTAGAGGCCTCCGCAATCTCAAGACTAGACCCGGAGGATAGGATAAGGGCCGAGATATCATCACTGGTCAGGAAGTACGACGACAGGATTCCGGGAACCGAGAGCAAGATCTCCTTCGAGACTCTGTTATCCGAAGCCGACTCCATCAGCATCTCGGATCTTGTAGCGGAGGACAGGAAGCTCGCTTCCCTGGCTCTGGATATGCTACGGTACTCGCTATCCCTGGACACTGGTAACATGGAGGAGGCCTCCAGGACTAGAGACTCGATCGAGGCCAAGATTGGATCGGATGACCCAAGGGTGCCTTCTCTGAACCTGATGTCCAGGCTGTCGGCGGGAACAGAGGGAGAGGCTTTCCTGTACGAGGCACTGGAGGATGCCAGATCCCACATAGAATCCACGAATGACCAATTCGACAGACTTCGGACTATCCATATGTGTCTCGAGGCTAGCACAGAGCCGCCTGATTGGCTGGTGGAAGCCCACTCAGAATTCGACCATGGGGCTCTGAACGAGTCCATGGCCCACCACCGTCGTGCTTTGGCCCACTGGTGGTACTGGAGGGGGGTAGTCAACAGGGATGAGAGACTCTCAAGCTGGAATGAGGCCATAGTTAGAATGCGTTCTTCCGGTAGTATAAACGCGGCCAGGGAGCTTACAGCCAGACTTAGCCGGGAGCTCTAGATCTCGGCTCCGATTAGGGTCCTAGTGTCGACGATACCTGGAACTGACCTGATTCCCTGGACGATGGCCTCCGTGAGCTCGGACTCTTCATCGGCCTCTACCTTCACGAAGCAGTCGAAGTTACCGAACACTACCCAGATGCCCTTGACGCACTCGACTTGTGCCACCAGCTCCCTCACCCTGACCTCCTGTCCGGGCTCGGTCGTAATCAGAACGAATCCTACCGCCAACTCTACACCTCCACCGCGATCAATGTCTCTGTCTTCCTGACCCCTTCCACGTGCCTCATCTCCTCGATCAGGGTCCGCGACATCTCCTTCTCGCTATCGAAGTCTATCCTCGCAACCAGGTCCAGCTCGCCATAAACCACAGAAACCTCCGACACGGACTCCATTTCCAGAAGCTGAAGATAAACGTCCCTCTCGCGTCCGGGAGAGCAGGATATCAATATCCAGGCCAGTGCCATTCGGACGTTCCGCCCATCTGGACGCTTATGACTCCTACTGTGGCATACTAAGTATGGGTCAAATGACGCAAGTCATTAACCCTGATTGCGAATGGCATTGCCCATGCGCTTGGCAGTCTCGCTGGTCCTGATGCTTCTGCTCGCACCAATTTTGTCAGGGACATCTGCGGGTCTCACCCGGTCTACGACCGTGTGGAGCGGGACGATCTCACTGCCTGATGGATATCTGGTACAATCCAACCAGGTTCTAGTAATCCAGGCCGGGACATCAATCCTTCTCGGGGATGGGGAGCGCCTCGGCGTTGACGGCAGGGTTTCTATCGAGGGCACAGCATCCTCGCCAGTGACCATTGAGTCCATTTCAGGAGATCACAGAGGAGTTATTTTCAACTCAAGCTCGAACAATCTTGGCTCTACCATAGACAACCTCACAATCACAGGTGGGGAGTACGGGATAACAGTCTACGGCAGCAACCCACTGATCAGTAATCTGCACGTATTCGATGCGGACAGAGTAGCAATCGATCTTTTCGACGGAGCATCTCCGACCATCAGGGACATCGTGATAGATGGAGGGGGACAGGATATTCACGGGGCCTCAACCACGTGGAGGTATGGGATAGGGATCTCATCCGGAGCATCCTCAGCGCCCATAGTTCAGGGAGCGAGCATCGGGAATCTGGTTACCAGAGGAGTCAACCTCTGGTACAACTCCGGAGGCCTCTGGAGCGGAGTCTCAGTGTACAACGTCTCCGGAGCGACAATGGCTGCTGCAGCCGGTATTTGGATTGAGGACTCAATCCCCCTCTTCACTGATTCCAATATCACCAGATCAGACAACGGGATCATTGTCAGGCATATCTCCGACACCACGACCCGGCCGACCTTCCTGGATACTAAAGTGGAGGATTCCCAGTACAGGGGCGTCCTTGTAGAGCGGTACGATCACACCAACTACTCGAACCTACAGACAAATGCCATCTTCTCCGGTCTGGAGATCAGAGGGACCGGCGGTCCGAACGCGAAGACACCAGGCCTCGGAATCGGCGCTGCCTTCGACATCAACACATCCGGAGCGAGAATCGAGGATGCAGTGATTGAGGAAAACGCGATTGTAGGGGTCCGGGCTTACACCACCGACTCCTCGACCTCATTGTCAAATGTAACAATACGAAACAACGGCCCAGAATCCCCTTCCAAGCCTCACGAGGGAGCAGGATTGCTATTCAGAAGCACCAGCTGGACCAGCAAGGGTCCGGCAGAGGTATCGGATCTGGTAGTTCAGAATTCCACAGGAGCAGGCGTCGTGATGGCCAAGGGAGGGGTCATCGGCAGTAACTGGACAATCAGTGGAAATGGCGCCAACGGGGTCTCTTTCGTGGAATTCCACCCTCGGGTAGAGTATCTGCTAAGCGAGGAAAATGCTGGTAGCGGAGTGTCCGTCTCAGATTCAAGTAACGTCGAGTTGTCCTTCGTACACACATCCGGGAACGGAATAGGCTCGTCAGAATCAGCCGGACTCTACTTCCGGGAGTCCAACTATGTGATGAGTGGTGGAAAGAATGTGACTTGCTACTCGTGCTCTTCAGACGGGGATCAGCGGGGGATAGTGATTAGGGACAGCATCGATTTACAGCTGATATCCACTACCATCGAGGGTGCACTCTCGGAACCATCCTTGGATATCGATAACACTGGAAACCTATTCCCGGGCATTGTCATCCTGGATGATATAGCGATCAACTCCCCCTCCTCCAACTACTCCGTCTGGCTGGAGGGAGTAGATGCCCAGATCAGCGGACTCGACCTAAGTGGCGACGGAGGGGGGATGTACTGGAAGGCTCGAGGCTCCAATCCGTCATCCATCTCTGACAGCGTCATCTGGGACAGCCCCTCCCACTGCCTGGACCTGCACTCACACTCCGAGTTGAGCGCGACAGGCATCTCCATGTTTTGCGACAAACTTCCCTGGATCGACGTCAGCACAGTCAACTTCACAGACTCCTCGCTAGAAACTCGCTCTGGCGCTCAAAGCTCATTCTCCCTGAACACAAGCTCCCATCTACGTTGGATTTCTTCAGACCCGATTCTCACCCCGGAGAGCTCCGAGGACGATGTAATAGTGGATATCATGTGGATGCTCGATGTTCACACAATCAATCAGAATCTGCTCAATATCCCCATGGCCTCTGTAAACATCTCCTTTGATCAATTCGAGAGCGATGTCAATGCGACTCAGCCATATGAGGGCAGATTCACATATGGTCCGTTTATTGGTGAACGCTGGACGGCCATCCAAGGCTGGTCCACCATTAACTCAGCATATGTCGGTTGCACATATGATGAGGTGCACAATAACTCACAACCAACGCAATTGGATGGCGACTCGACGGTCTTCTGCCGAGTCGAACTTAGCAACCAGCCTCCGTTCATCCTTTGGGATTCTCCATCTGACGAGTCCGAGTACTCCAGCGGAAGCGAGATAGTTTTCGATGCCAGACAGAGTTGGGATCTGGACTTCGATGAGCTAACGTTCAGTTGGGCTAGTAGCATAGACGGAGATTTCTCAGCCTCGTGCTCTATCGTATCCAGCAACGCCTCTCTATTCATTGCAAACCAGAACCAGACGGAGCCGTGTCTGACGGATGGGAGCCAGTCAATAACACTGGAAGTATGCGACTCAGAAGGGCACTGTGTCAATGAGACTCGCACAATTGAGCTGATCAACCTACCACCCGTTCTGAAGGTCGGGACCTCGCCCCCAATTTCTTCGTGGGGGACTCTATACCTCGGAGAAACCGCGAATGTCACCATAGATCTCACGGGGACTTTCGACCCTGAGGACGATCAGCTTTGGTGCTGGGTCTCAGCCTCTTACGAGTCCGACCCGGATCCAGACCCGGATAACCCTCAATGCCCATTGCAGATAGTCAGGTCGTTCACGAATTCCGATGACGGCTCTTTCAGTGTCTCAGTTAATGCATGGGATGGAGTTAATCCTGCAGAATCGTGGACATTCAACGTCGAGTTGTACAATGAAATCCCTATCCCAGTCATGGAAATCTCTCGAACAGGCGAGACCTCTTCAGATTGGGTGGCCCTTACAGGCTTCGATACCACGGACCCGGAGGGGGACGAAGTCAGATTCGAGTTTCACAGCGACATAGACGGGATACTTGCCTCGGGATCCTCGCCGGAACTCCCTGAATGGACTGGAACACTGAGCAAGGGCACTCACACCGTCACCATGAGGGCAAGTGACACCAGGGCTGAGCACGTAGGACAGTGGAATGCCTACTCGGAGATCCTCCAAGTGTCTAACTCCCTGCCTAACGTACTGATTTCCAACCCGATCTCGGGCATTTACACTGACTCCTCGGAGCTGATACGTCTAGCTTCTACTGGTTCTGGAGACTGGGACCTCTCTTGCTCTGAACTTCCCGACAATGGCAGTGGTCTACTATGCAACCCTAATGCGATCGCCAGTAGGGACCTCGTCTCAGTCCTCTGGGAGTCGGACAAGATGGATGATCCTCTTGGAACTGATTGGGAGGTAAATACCAGATTACAAGCAGGTGCACATCTAATCTCACTTACCTTGAATGATGGGAGTGGCCCAGTATCCGATCAGATTGAGATATACGTATCTGACTCTGCACCATTGCTAGTTCTCGACTCTCCGATTCCAGACGTCCAGGTATACTCCAATCTACCTGTTCTCTTCGACTTCAGGAGATCTGTTGACATGGACGGTGACGATTTCTCAGTCTCAGTCTCTTCAGACCTTCAGGGCGTCATTCTCGACTCCAAGTCCACGGAATACTGGTACAGTGACTACCTTACAGCGGGAGTCCACAATCTGACCTTCCTTCTCCTCGATCAGAACGGCAAGGAGAGGATACACCAGCAGAAGATCACTGTCCTGGAGACGGGACCCGTAGCCGTAATTTCCGGAATGTCGGATGGGCAGTACCTTCCTCCAGGACAAGCAGCGACTCTTAGCGCAACAGAATCGTTCGATTACGACAACGATATCGTGCTCTACGAGTGGAGAGTCGACGGGTCTCTGGTAAGCGACAGTACGACTCTCGAAATGACGTTCCAACCTGGGCCCGTCAGGATTGACTTGCTGGTTCAGGACTCAAGGGGGGACGTATCCGTCGGGTCAGTAAACCTCACAATCGGCTCAAGCTCTCCTGAAGTGTTCGATCTGATGGTATCAGTACTCAGGGTGGAGGATGGAGTCCCCACAGAGGTCACTACAACAGTAAGGGTCCAGGATGCAGATGGTACCACCGAAACGGTTCGAGGTGAGTTGATTTCTGGAGGTAAGTCAGTTGCCATGTACTTCTACGATGATGGGACAAATGGAGACTCGGTCGTAGGAGACGGGATTTGGACGTCAAGATTCTCATGGGTGGTCACTGGAGGGTCGTGGGCAAGGGTGGAGGTGTTCGCGATTGATGGTGATTTGGTCAGCCCTGCGCAGGTACACACTGTCCCGATCGTGGAATCCGATAATGGTGGCCTAGAGTCATGGATCTCTTCCTTCGGGCTACCGGTCTTGCTGATTTCGATAGTTTCACTCTCGATGGCAGGTGTGGCTTACAGTCGAGCAAGGATGGCGGAGATTGCAAAGGACATGGAGATAATCGAGTCCTGGTCATCCTTCGATCCCAGGGAATTAGACGAGGAGTTCGACTCAGAGGACTAACTCTCCGGTCCCCAAGACGTCCTCTCCCTGTTGATCCCCAGTCTCTTGGCGAATAGGAACTTGAAGTTCTTCCAACCGTCACCCCATGTGTTGATCTCGGCCTGCCCGACCCTAGTACGGTAGGGGACTGACACCTCGATAGCCTTCGAACGTCCGAAGCACCTCCTCGCATTGATCTTCATCTCTTCCGAGAGAGGCATGCCGTCGTTGGTAGGGCGCATCCTCAGATTATCCATAATCTCCTTCCTGAAAACCCACATCCCAGATTGGGAGTCATGAATGCCATAGAAGAAAAGCATCCTAGCCGTAAATGAAAGCGCCCAATTACCGAATCCATGCAGGCCAGACATGGCACCATCCTCTGCCTTCTTGAGGCGGTCGCAGGTGATGAACTGCAAGTCGTCCTCGAGCAGTCTACGAACCAATTCCGGCACAACCTCCCCCGGATAGGTGCAATCCGCATCCATGGTCACAATCACTTCTCCGGGAGCCATCTGGAAACCTGTCCTGTAGGCTCTACCATACCCTTTCCTTCCCTCGAGGTAAACCGTGGCACCCTCCTCTTCTGCTAGCTCCCTAGTCCTATCCTCTGAATTCCCGTCAATGACCAAGAAGTCCAACTTCTGGCACCAACCGTCGTTCGGTACCGATTGGATGGTATCCACTATGGCCTCCTCTTCGTTCCTAGTCGGTATTACAACCGTAACGTGGACAGGCAATGGTGCTTCCATGGGAATTTGCCCAAAATGGACCTATTTTTGAACCATTGTAGTGATTATGCTTCCCCCGTTCTCTTCAATAATGCCTCCCCGGACCGGTTTATTGGGGAGCAACATGCATGTCGCGATGATTTCTGGCGAGTATCCTCCCCGTTGGGGGGGCATGGGCTCAACTGTGTACCATCTATCGTCAAGATTGGCAGACATGGGCCATAAAATCTCAGTCATCACAAGGAAATCCAAGGGTGAATCCCCGCATTTGGATAACGTAGAGGTCATCGAGGTTCCATGGTTGAAGGCCCCAATGGAATTCACCAGATCTTATGGCAGATACGCCCTCAAGGCTCTGATTCGTCTTCATTCAGAGAATCCAGTAGATGTGGTCCACCTCCACTGCCCCATGGTATCTTGGAACGATTCTCAATTCGACAGGTGTATCGCTGAAGTAGCACCAGTCGTATCTTCGATGCATGGTACATGGCTCGGTGAGCGAGATGGCTTAACCCTGGCAGCCAGATTCGGGGAGCCGGCAGTTTGGTCCAACCCCAATGATATCGCAATACGCTTCATGGCAGGGAGATACTCCAACTTCGAGAGGTCGGCAATCAGGAAATCCTCTGTGGTAGTACCTAACTCCGAAGCCACGAAGCTCGACCTGGAATCAAGGTACTCCGCTTCTCCCGATTGGGACTGCGAGGTCATTCACTGGGGTGTTGACACTGGAATGTTCGTACCCATGCATCTCGATAGCGAATCTGACACGCATACTCTGAGTGAGATTAGAAAGCGGTATGGAATTGGTCATGGAGTCAAGCTATTGCTAGCCGTTGGAAGGCTAGCAGCGCGGAAGGGTCACGGTTTGCTGCTACGCTCATTCTCAAAGGTGGGCGAGTCCACCGACTCTCACTTGGTAATAATCGGTAGAGGATCGCTCCGTGGAAGGCTAAACCGAATGGCTACGAGACTCGGCATCAGCGACAGAGTTACGATAGAATCGAGTATGAGTTTCGACGAGATTTCCGAGATGTATAGAGCCTCTGACCTTGTCATTTACCCATCATACTACGAGGGTCAAGGACTGATTCCTCTTGAGGCAATGAGCTCTGGGACTCCAGTGGTTACCGTGGACCATGGCCCTCTTCCAGAGATGGTTGACTCTAGCGTAGGAGCACTCTTCGAACTTGGCTCAGTCGACTCGCTCTCTGAAACGATAGCCTCTGAACTTTCGTCCAATGAGGTCCTTCTTCAGAAGGGAGCAGAAGGCAGGCAGAGGGTCTTGGAGAGATTCACTCTCGATGGAAACGCTGAGAGATTCCTAGATGTTTATGCCCGAGCATGCCGTTGAATCAAATCCGGGGAAACTCTTGATTGCTGACCCTCTCTCCGGAGTACGTGGAAGACAGAGTAGTAAACCCCCGGAGGTCGAATAGCGCGACAACGGCCAACTTCGCAATTATCACACTGGTGGGATATCTAGTTCTGGTAAATCTGAAGCCAATTCTAATGCCTCTTGCAATAGCGGTTCTGTTCTATTTCTTGATTAGAGCTCCAGAGCAATACCTCATCGAGCGCTTCGATGTTGTTGCTAGGATGCCCATGCTTGCCTACGGAGTCCTCCTCGCTTTGGGAGCCCTCGCCTCTTACGGAATTTCCATCCTTCTGTACAGGAATATCGACCAGTTCAAGGACGAGATGAACAAGGAAGGCGGCCTGATAGAGAAATTCGACGAGAAGTGGACCAACCTAGGTGAGGCGAATCTCTACGGTCTAGAGGATGTGATTACCAGCCAGGAAACCATAGAGAACGTTCTGGACCCGCAGAATATTCAGGATTTCGCTACCAACATACTCGCAGATCTAGCCTCATTCATGACTACGATGGTAACTGTGGCAGTCTTCGTCATATTCCTTATTCTTGAGGAGAAGAGCCTTCCAGGGAGGTTCAAGGCGGCATTTCCAGGATCTTATGGAAGTGTTAGAAAGATAGTCTCAAACTCTTCTGAGGCGATTTCTACGTACGTTATTTCGAAGGCTACTTGTAGCGCTGGTCAGGCAATGGTGCTAGCATTTCTACTATGGTTCATGGATATCCCGGGCTGGTTTTTGTTTGGGGTCCTATGCTTCTTGCTAGACTTCATCCCGATTCTCGGGGCAATCCTAGCTACCTTGCCCCCGATGATGATTGCATTGATTGTGCTCGACCCCCTTCAGGCACTGCTGTTAGGTGTCCTTCTTATCGGGAACCAGCAACTCTTCGGGTCATTTATCGAGCCCAATCTCTCTGGCCAGAGGCTAGGGATTTCTCCTCTAGTCCTGCTGCTCACTGTGATGGTCAGCGCTTCTGTCTGGGGGATCTCCGGCGCCATAATCGGAGTCCCAATCATGATCATTGCACGAATCGCGCTTGAGGAGGACGAGAGGACCCGGCCAATCGCACTCATGCTCGCAATGAAGGTGCATGAGGAAGAGTAGAGTCAGCGCTTGGAGATCAACAACAAGACCCCTTCTCCCTTGATTTTCACGACATCCCCCGTCCCCTCATTGTGCATTCCTCTAGATGAGAGAACTAGGTTTTCCCCATCCACTTCCCATCTCGCTCCTGAGATCCAAACCTTTCCAGCCCCAATAGAGAAAACGGAGAACAGCTCCCCTTCTTCGAACTCAGCGGAGAACTCCCCTTCATCGGGGTGTATTCTGGTAGAGACTTGCCCTTCGTGATGAATCCTGATCCTCGCCCCTGAGGGGGCGTCGTTCATGGAACCCCAGTTTCCGAGAATGTGACTGGGATCTCCTCCATCCGCTCCGACAATCTCAATTTCCTCGAATCCCCTATCCATCAGTTGTTCTATCGACTTAGCCAGGTCACTGAACGATTGCTCATTGAGAGGTAGAGTCCTACCCCTCCAAGAAGATTCGTCAACGGAGTCCATGTCGCCCAGAACCTCGATTACATCGATTCCCAGACTACGTGCCTTGTCGGCACCACCATCTACTCCGAAAACGGGTGCTTCAGTCGACAAAACCCATTCGACTACTGACCTAGATGGTATCGAACCATTACACCAGAGTACTCCACGCATTCACTCACCTATCGAATCGAGACCTTTCCTTCGGATAGGATAGTAGACTCCTCCAGCAATACCTCCGGAGCTCTGATAGTTCCTCTTTGATGGATGCCCACTCTAGCAGAGCCCCCAAGATGCGTGTTGTCCCCAAAGCCAAAATAGGCTCCTCCCCGTATTACTAGGTCCTCTACCCTGTTTCCGACTATCTCAGTGGCCTTCGGGTTCATTCCGAATCCGAACTCCGCGACTGTCCATATAAGGTCCCTCTTGGAACTCCTGATTCCTGCCTTCGCCATTTCGAAAGACTCCTCTATCTCATTGGCGATTTGCCCTCCGGAGATGTTTACGACCATTCCTTTCTCAATATTTAGCGACAGGGGCTCCTCTAGCAGAATGCCCTCCCAAGATCCGTCGATTACGATAGTTCCCTTCATGCTTCCCTCCTTGGGAAAGACGAAAACCTTGCCAGCGGGCAAATTTGCGATTTGTCCTGGTCTGTTGCATATTCCATTGTCCTCAAGCACCCATCTCCCACCAGTTAGGAACTCTATTTCAGTTCCAGATGGGGAACTGATGCGAACCCTCCTCTTCCTCCTGAAAACAGAACCCATCCCGCTGATCTCTCTCTGGAGAGCGTTATAGTCCGCGGTCATGCCTCCCGTTTCGAATGAGATTCTTCCTATGCCTGGCATGGATACTATCCTCGCTCCTTCCTTAGTAGCCTGTTGTCTGGCTCTGGTGTGCGTGAGCGAGTCCTTGGTTGCTATGATTATCACCCTGTTCTTCCTCATGATGTCAGCTACAGGTAAGGGAGGTTCCTTGCCTGGCTTCTGTGTTGGAGGCATCATCACAAGTAGTATCCTGTCCGTTACACGTGCAGCCTCTTCGTAGAGTGATTGTCCTACTTCTGCTGTCTCTGGGTCTGTGATGACTAGGACATCCTCCTCCCTCCTTACTTGGAGGCATGTCCGAATAACTGACCTAGCGGTAGACAGCATCGCCTCCGATGTATCATCCTTGGTTCCCCCTCCCTCAGTCGCCATTACTGTTGAGCCTAGGTGGGCTTCGGTCTTGATACTTCACTCCGCTAGGGATAGGTCCTTGGTTCGGTTGGAAATCTCTGCGAAGATATCCGAAACGAACTGCTCAAGAGGAACGCCATTCTTCTGATTGCCGTTCCTACTTCTGATTGAGACAGACTCCCCCTTCATCTCGTCATCACCGAGAATTAGCATGTAAGCAGGGCGACTCTTCCTGTGTATCCTGATCTTCTTCCCAATTGTGTTGTCCGAATCATCCACTTTCACTCTGACTCCTGCGATCTTCAGAGTCTCCCTAACGTGCTCTGCATACTCCTTGTGCTTCTCCGAGATGGTGATTACCTGGGCTTGCACAGGGGAAAGCCACGTAGGTAGATTTCCAGCCCACTGCTCCAGAAGGAAAGCCACGAATCTCTCATGAGTGGATAATGGGGCCCTGTGGATTACGAAGACCTCTCCGTTCTCATTCCCAGTCTCGTCCATGTACGATAGTCCGAACCTCTCCTTGGCAGCGAAGTCTAGTTGTATGGTGGACATCGACTCCTCTCTCCCCAAAGCCGTCCTGAATTGTATGTCTATCTTGGGCCCATAGAATGCAGCCTCGCCGACTGCCTCGGTGTATTCGACCCCTAAGCCATCCATGATCTCTCTCAGATGGTTCTGGGTAGCCTCCCAGTTCTCTGGCTGATCGATGTACTTGTCCTTGTTGTCCGGGTCCCACAAGGACAAGCGGAAGTCATAGTCATCGAAGCCGAACGTTTCGTAGTATTCCTGTGCCATCCTGACGTTGCTTCGAACCTCACTTGCCACTTGATCCAAGGTGCAATAGACATGGGCATCGTTCATCGACAGCATCCTGACCCTCAGAAGTCCTGCTAGCGTTCCGGACAACTCGTTCCTGTACACAGTACCGTACTCTGCGATTCTAATGGGGAGGTCCCTGTAGGACCTTTTGCTATTCGTGAAAACTAGGTGGTGCATCGGACAATTCATAGCTTTGAGGTAGTAATCGCCATCATCCATCTTCATTGGCGGGTACATCCCCTCCGCGTAGTGCGGCAGATGGCCGGATGTCTCGAAAAGCTCCTTCTTCCCAAGAACCGGGGTAGTCACTCTGTCGTACCCATATGCCTCCTCTGTCTCTATCGCGAAGTTCTCTATCTCCGACTTCAGCACCTCGCCGTACGGTAGCCAAACAGGGAGGCCCTTCCCTATCAGCTCGTTAATCATGTAGAGCCCCATCTCCTTCCCTATCTTCTTGTGGTCTCTCCTTGCAGACTCTTGTATCTGCCTCTCGCGTTCCTTCAGACCATCCTTGGAAGGATAGCACATTCCGTAAATCCTGACCAGCGACTCTCTGTCCTTATCCGCCCTCCAGTATGCCTGGCTGGTGCTGGTTAGCTTGAACCACCTCAATTGGGAGGTCAGTGAGACATGAGGGCCTTTGCAGAGGTCGATGAAGTCTCCCTGACGATAAGCCGACGAACCCACATCATGGCCGATTTTATCATCCATTATCTCCAATTTGAATGGATTCGAGGAGAATATATCCCTGAGTGACTCATTGTCGTGCTCTTCCCGCTCAATCGGGATGTTCTGCTTCACCAGTTCTTTCATCCTCTTCTCTATTTGGCGGAGCTCCTCGTCTCCGATTGGATCCATTGCGAAGTCATAGTAGAATCCGTGCTCTATCGGAGGTCCGATTGTGGGTTTGGCATCCGGATAAAGCTGAGTCACCGCTTGAGCCAGAAGATGTGCGCAACTGTGCCTTAGGATGTACAGCCCCTCCTCGGAATCGCCCAATATCGGCTCTACCTTGCAATTCTCATCGAGTGCGAAGGACATGTCCCTCTCCTCCCCGTTTACGAATGCGGCCACTGCCCCTGACTTCCTCCCATGGACGTTTTTGATTACCTCTCCAGCGCTGATGCCACTTGCATACTCGTGAGACTCGCCCTCACCGATGTCAACTGAAATCATCCCCACTGGTATCCCTCGTCGGCTACGCCGACGGCTCGCTGATATGAATGGCTTGGCCGTAAATTGATACTACAGCGCTCATTCAATGGTGAATTGGGTACCCGCCTTACCCTCTACCATCTCGGCGATATCCGTCAACGCGCCAATTACCGCGCGCTCGCCAGTCCTCATCACGAAGTCACAGGCCGCCTCGACTTTCGGACCCATTGATCCAGGCTCAAAATCCATCTTCGAAATCTCTTCGGGTGTGGTGGCCTGTATCAACTCCTGGCTTTCAGTACCCCAGTCCCGGTATACCCCATCTGCGTCTGTAGCCAGGATCAGCAGCCTTGCTCCCAACTGCCTTGCCAGTAAGGCACTAGCCTTGTCCTTGTCAATTACCACTTCCACACCCTCTAGTGATCCTTCAGAATTGTACGCTGTTGGTATCCCCCCGCCACCAGCGCAAATCACAATCACCCCCTTCTCCAAGAGCCAGTGAATAGGCCGCAACTCGAAGATCCTGTGTGGTTCAGGAGAGGGAACCACTCTCCTCCAGCTGTTTCCATCCTTGGAAATAGACCACCCCTTCTCTTCGGAGATTCTCCTAGCCTCATTCTCGCTGTAAATCGGGCCAATTGGCTTGGTGGGATTTTCGAAGGCCGGATCATCTGGATCGACCTCCACCATCGTTAGTATAGTAGCCAACGAACTCTCAGTCGGCAGGAGGTTACCCAGCTCCTGTTGTATTGCGTAACCCAGCATCCCCTCTGTCTGAGCGCCCAGAACATCCAGGGGGTATTCCTCCGCTTCCTTGTACGATGCGGATTGAAGGGCTAGGAGTCCTACTTGTGGGCCATTCCCATGGGTGATAACCAGTTGGTGCTCCTTCGCTAGTGGTGCCAGCTCCATGCACGCCTCCCTGACGTTCCTCCTCTGATTCTCGGACGTTTGCTCCTCGCCCCTCTTCAGGAGAGCGTTTCCACCCAGTGCTACTACTAGCCTCACGATATATTCCCCAAGCGTGAACCGATAAGAACACCTCCCCTCTGGGATGCACATGGTGCGCATTGGGCTGCTTGCAAACCCAGACGCCGGACTCGGGGGGAGGCTAGGTCTGAAGGGTTCAGATGGACAGGCAGAATTGGCAAGGTCAAGAGGAGCAGAGGATAGGTCAGGGCCTAGATTGAAGTCGATGCTGGAGTATTTCTCGAAAATACACAGGGGAGGACAGGTTGACTTGGAATGGGTAACTAGTGGAGGGAGGATGGGGACTGACTGGATCCCAAATGTGATGGAAGCAGCCGTGATAGTTGAAGCTCACCAGTCCAAAGGAACCACATCCGCATCGGATACGGAGGATGCGGTCGGAGCAATGGTAGGTTCGAGAATAGATTTACTCGTCTACTCCGGTGGAGACGGGACGACCCGGGACATTGTGGCTTCGCTTTCCAAGCTAGAGTCCTCGGAAATACCCGTGATAGGAGTCCCATCCGGGGTAAAGATGCATTCCGGATGCTTCGCTAGCTCTCCGAAGGGAGCGGCAGAGGTTTTGTCCTCGTGGATTAACGGAGATTTGTTGGTTTCTAGTACAGAAGTACTGGACCTGGACGAGGATTTGTACAGGGAGGGCAAATGGGTGGTTCGGCTCTATGCAGAGGCCTTCTCTCCTAACTCCCCTAGGTGGATGCAAGGATCGAAGGAACTTGTGCAAACAGAGTCGGAGGATGACGTTGTCGTAGGCCTTTCAGAGCACATACGGGAATCACTAGTTAGCGAGGACCAATTAATCATCTGGGGATCGGGAGGGACCTTGAGGGCGATTGGCGAGAACAACGGATTCGAATTGACGACTCTGGGCATTGACGCTACCGTGGGCAGTGAACAAGTGGGTACCGACCTAGATGAGTCAGGGATACTGTCCATCTTGAGTTCTCATGATGGCCCGAAAACTCTCCTTTTGTCCCCTATGGGTGGTCAGGGTTTCCTAATCGGTAGAGGGAACCTGCAACTATCGCCGGCTGTCCTGGAATCAATTGGAATCGACAATATTCTTGGCGTACTAACTCCAGCTAAACTACTCACGGTGAGGAAACTTAGGATTGAGACCGGAGATGAGGGACTGGATGAGAGATTCGCCTCGATGAGATACATGAAGGTGCTTCAGGGATACAGGACAACCCGAATTCTACCTGTCTCTGTGGATTAGATTTCCATTCCCGATGCGGCCATCAGAAGACCTAGGAACGGTGGACTGGGGCGATCTGGCCTGGACTTGAATTCTGGGTGGTACTGAGTGCCAACGTAGTATGGGTGCCCATCAAGCTCCATGATCTCACAACGCTCCCCCGTCTCGTCCTTTCCTACGTAGACTAGGCCCGCCTCCTCGATATCTCCTATCAACTCAGGATTCACCTCGTATCTGTGCCTGTGCCTCTCGTCGACGTGCTCTTCCCCTCCATACAACCTCCTAATTTTGCAATCATCCACAAGGAAAGGGGTAGGCTTCGTCCCCAATCTCATAGTCCCTCCCATATGGGTCTTGGAAATCTCGGGCATGAATACAACAGCTGCATGGGCTGGTTCCTCATCGAACTCAGTAGAGTTGGCTCCCTCCATCCCGAGTACATTGCGGCAGAATTCGATTGTAGCGACCTGCAGTCCCAGACAGACACCGAGGTATGGGATTTTGTTCTCTCTCGCATATTCAGCCGCCTTTATTTTCCCCTCAATCCCCCTGATGCCGAATCCACCAGGAACCAGGATTCCATCAGCAGATCTGAGCAATTCCCATGCGGAATTGTGAGACTCGGAATCTGACTTCTCGGTTTCCCCATCCAGTGCAGACGACTCGATCCAGTCGATCACAAGCTTCCTACTGACCTTGAAGGAGGCATGCTGGAGGGCCTTAATGACACTCAGATAAGAGTCAGCCAGATCCGTGTACTTGCCTGCTACTGCGATGTGCACTTCCTCCGCATCATCTAAAGTGTCAACGTGATCCGCTAGTTCCTTCCAATCATCGAGAACTTTCCTCTTGGCAGGTATTTCGAAACCAAACCTATCTGCTAGCATACTCGTTACCCCCTGCGACTCGAGCATTATTGGAACCTGGTAGATGTTGGAAACATCATGTGCAGAGACGACCGCTTCTGGGGGGACGTGGCAGAATGCAGAGATTTTGTTACGAGTTTCGTCGATTAGCGGGCTCTTGGACCTGCAAACCAGCATATGTGGATTGATACCAAGCCCTCTCAGTTCCTTAACCGTGTGCTGAGTAGGCTTCGTCTTCTGTTCCCCTACTGGACCCATAACGGGGATCAGGCTCACGTGAACGAAGCATACATTCTCCTGTCCTACTCTGAATTGGAACTGTCGCAGAGCTTCGACAAAGGGGGCGCTTTCAATGTCGCCGACTGTTCCACCTAGCTCGATTACGCAAGCATCGGGCTCCTTCCCATTTCCATCGCTCGGTGTATGGGCCACTCTCTCTATCCAATCCTGTATTTCATTGGTGATATGTGGGATAACCTGAACGGTCTTTCCAAGGTAGTCCCCTCGCCTCTCCTTCTGAATCACCTTGTTGTACACCTTCCCTGTGGTGATGTTGTTATCTCTGGTTAGGCACACATCTAGGAATCTCTCGTAGTTACCGAGGTCTAGATCTACTTCACCTCCATCGTCTAGCACGAATACCTCTCCGTGCTCGAAGGGACTCATCGTCCCAGCATCCTCATTTAGGTAGGGATCTATTTTTACTGCGGTTACCCTCAGTCCAGCGCTTTTGAGCAGGACTCCTATGCTACTAGCAGTCACTCCTTTGCCCAATCCGGAGAGCACTCCACCCGTCACAACGACATACTTCATCTCATCAACGGGGTTTGAATCACTTGCCCATCCCCTATCAACATTGGCACATAAGTTCCTGTTTCGCCCTTCTTTAATTTCAAGTATCGTCATAATTACGGCTACACATGTCGGGCGTACACGGCGACAGGGTCCTTGTTACCGGGGCTCTGGGACAGATAGGTACTGACCTTGTCCAAGCCCTTAGGAGGGAACATGGAAAAGACTTCGTAATCGCATCGGATATCAGAGAATCAGATGACTACTCATCGATTGAAGAAGGCCCCTATATCTCTCTTGACGTAATGGACACAGATGCTATTTCGGCGATTTGCAAGCGAGAGGGAATAGGAACGGTATACCATCTAGCTGCACTTCTTTCTGCGACTGGCGAAAGGAATCCAGATAAATGCAGGAGGGTAAATGTCGGAGGAACTATTTCGGTTCTCGAGGCGGCTAGGGAGTGCTCTCTGAGGGTGTATGCACCCTCGTCCATCGCTGTTTTCGGTCCAGACGCTCCCAAGAATCCTCCTCAGGATGCACCTCTTAATCCTACTACTGTCTATGGTGAGACGAAGGTTAGCGGAGAGGCTCTAGCCAGGGAATACAGAAGAAGTCACGGAGTCGATACTAGGGGGATTAGGTATCCAGGCCTCATTTCCTACAAGGCCCCTGCCGGAGGTGGCACTACTGACTATGCAGTAGAGATATTCCATGCAGCTCTCGGTTCTGGGCATTACGAATGCTTCGTCAGAGCAGACACGCGTCTCCCAATGCTATACATGGATGATGCAATCGATGCCACGCTCACGCTCATGGATGCAGACGACGGTCTTCTGGGCGATTCGAGGGCAGGTTACAACATCCCTTGCCTCTCATTCTCGGCGGAGGAACTAGCAAATGCAATTTCAGATCGAGTTGAAGGGTTCACCTGCGACTTCGTTCCGGATGTAAGACAGGAGTATGCTGACTCATGGCCCGACTCAATAGACGGGACGTTGGCCGAGAGAGAGTGGGGGTGGAGCCCTCGCTTCGACCTAGAGTCGATGGTCGACGAGATGCTCAGAGGAATTTCCGGGAGCTAGTCCTCCGAACTCTCCCAATCTGGTGTACTTGGGTCCGTCCTGGCCCAGAGGACATCGTCGATTCTTAGAACGCCGATTGCAGCCTCCGTGGCCCCAGACAGAGCGTTACTAACTACGAATTCCGTGTCCAGAACACCCAGCTCTTCCATATCGCAGTTTTTGCCACTTTGCAGGTCGAAGCCAACCCACGCACCGCTATCCTTCTGGTCAGCTGACAAGGAGAGGATGACTTCCACAGGATCCCTTCCCGCATTCTCAGCGAGAATCCTAGGAATAGACTCCAGAGCAGAGGCATATGCCTCTATCGCAAGCTGTTCCCTCCCGGACTGAGTCTGCGAGAACGCTCTAAGATGACTAGCTAGGTGTGCTTGAATAGCCCCTCCACCGGGAAGGACTCCGGGCTTGCTGTTGAGTCGGTGGGCAACTCCAATTGCATCATCGAAAATCCTGATCGCCTCATCTCTAATCTCCGGAGTCGCCCCCCTAACGACCAGAGTCATGCCCCCTCCTAAGCCCTCAATGAGTGTGTGCTTCACTTCGGAGACGACCTCTTCTGACCTGTTCGAGTAGCTCCCGATGTCATCTGCGCCCAAATCCTCAGCCTTTCTGATTGGCGTTGCACCGGTAATCCGGGAAAGCAAGTCCATATCCTCCCTCTCGAACCTCCTGTATGCAGTAATTCCGGAATCCGTGAGCATGGAAACTGCCTCGTCATCAATCCCCTCTCTTACTACCAGCAAATCAACTCCCAGGGCCTCGAGGTGATCCACTTGCTTTCGCAAGTTCTGCCTTGATCTTCTGTGGAAATCCTGGAGAGTCCCCGGACTACTAACCTCGATAGACGCGCTGATCTCTAATTTCTGCTTATCTAGGCCGCCATCGATAATCGCTATACGGCCTCCTTCAGCATTGGCCTCAGTGGATATATCGACTCTGGACTTTAGCAACATCAACCCCCTTTCTAATGAGCTGTCCATAACTCCGCCTTCCTTAATCTGGAGACGTTTCACAAACATCCTCTCAATATCGTCTCCATTTCCTGAATCAATTAGCGAATCTGCAGCCTCGATTGCTAAATCGGCTAAGATATCGCATAACGATGAATCTCCTTTTCCTTGTAGTGAAGTTCGAATAACTTGGAATTTCTGACTCTGATCGGAGGTCTTCGAAACCCTTGAAATCTCAGAAATAGCCTCATCGAGCGCCAAGGAGTATCCATTGACAATTATTGATGGATGTACTCCCATCCTCACCAATTCCAGGGCATTCTGGAGCATCTCCGAAATCAATAGGACCGTGGTGGTGGTTCCGTCCCTTGCAGAACGATCCTGCGACGAAGAGGCATCGATCAACATCCTAGCCGTGGGATGCTCGACATTGGCTGTCTCCAGAACCGTTACCCCGTCGTTCGTCACCAATGCGGATCCGTCAGCGTCTACAAGCATCTTATCGAGGCCCTTGGGCCCTAGCGTAGAGCGAATCGCCCCGGCTAGAGATGAAGCAGCCCTGACGTTGTTTACTAGTGCGGTTCTTCCATGTATTCTATCAGTATCCTCGATAGCCAAATCGTAATCTGACTCTACCATGGTGGAATGGCCACTGAAGACTCCGTTTTCAATACAATCATCTGGTTCTAGGACGGTTTCGGTCAATCTCCTCCCGTTTGATTCAAATACCTCCCCTGTCTCGCACTATACAACTCAAGGTTAACTAGTGATATAATGACAGAAGAAAATTGGGACGATTTCGATGAAGAGGCCATGGATGAAATGGTCCGAATGTTCGAACGAATGGGTATGCCAGTAGACGTTGATGTGCTAAGATCTCTGATTAAGCAAGTAAGGAACCAGTTTGAACAGATGGGCATTGACCCAAAGAAAGTCTCGATGGACGAGGTCAAGCTAGGAGTAGATTCTGATCCCGAGGAGTTCATGAAGAACTTCGAATCTATGCTCAGCGGGCCCCAGGGTCTTGGCGAGTTTCTGAAGAAGATGGGAGTGGATATTCACATCAAGCCTTCAGTCTCGGAGGTCAGAGTAGACGTCGACGAAAGTAACAATTCAGACGAGGACAACTCAATTTCTTCCGATGATGTATACATCAAGGAAAACAAGATGTACGTCACTCTCGATGTTTCCAGATACGAGGATATAGATCGGGATAACCTCGAAATCAGCCTAACAGGTGGAGGCGAGGTGCTGCAATTGCTAAGGAAGAATCAGATTAGACCATTCAGGAACTTCGTACTTCCACACGCCTCCTCTGGAGATTTCCAGTGGGAAATTAACAACGGCATACTGGACATGACATTCGAACTGAAGTAGTTTGAGAAAAAATCAGGAGAAATAGAAATGGGATCAGCAGTAATTGGAATTGACCTAGGAACGACAAACAGTTGTGTTGCAACTATAGAAGGAGGAAAAGCGGTAGTAATACCGAACTCGGAGGGCTCCAGAACCACTCCCAGCGTAGTCGCCTTCACGAAGGAAGGGGAGAGGCTGGTAGGTGTAACTGCCAAGAGGCAGGCCGTGACTAACTCTGAGAGAACAATAATTTCCGTAAAGAGAGAGATGGGAACAGATTGGGTCCAAGAAATAGACGGGGACAACTATTCGCCTCAGGAGATATCGGCATTCGTTCTTCAGAAGCTGAAGTCAGATGCAGAGGAATATTTGGGTACCGAGGTCAAGCAAGCTGTAGTCACTTGCCCAGCATACTTCTCCGATGCACAAAGAAAGGCAACCAAGGATGCGGGTAGGATTGCTGGACTAGAGGTTCTTAGAATAATCAACGAGCCGACCGCCGCAGCACTGGCCTACGGAGTCGACAAGGAAGAAGATCAGACGGTCTTAGTTTACGACTTGGGAGGTGGTACCTTCGATGTGTCCATTCTCGAGATTTACCAGGTCGACGGTCAACCTCAGATAGAGGTGAAAGCAACTAGCGGCGATAACAGACTCGGTGGTGACGATTTCGATGAGGCGGTTATGGATTGGATAGTCTCCGAGTTCAAGAAATCCACTGGAATTGAACTAGAGAAGGACCTTCAGGCAATGAGCAGGATCAGAGAAGC
Source organism: uncultured Candidatus Poseidoniales archaeon (assembly GCA_902530535.1). Taxonomy (GTDB): domain Archaea; phylum Thermoplasmatota; class Poseidoniia; order Poseidoniales; family Thalassarchaeaceae; genus UBA36. The sequence continues at coordinate 1,995 of CACAAP010000011.1, read as the reverse complement.
CGCCGAGAAGGCCAAAATCGAACTATCCGCAACACCATCCACCCAGATTAATCTCCCATTTATCACAATGATAGATGGTCAGCCAGAGCATCTAGATATGTCTCTGTCTCGTTCGAAGTTTGAGAAGCTTACAGCGTCTCTTGTTGAGAGGACTATGTCTCCGACCCGTCAGGCAATGAAGGATGCTTCAATCAAGAAGGGAAATGTCGACAAGGTCCTGCTAGTAGGCGGTTCAACTAGGATTCCCGCTGTTCAGCAAGCGATTGAGAAGGAGGTCGGTAAGGCTCCGTTCAAAGGAATAAACCCCGATGAGGCAGTGGCTATGGGCGCTGCCCTACAAGCTGGAATCATCGTTGGAGACGAGGGAGTCACGGATGTGCTACTTCTAGACGTCACGCCCCTCACTCTGGGAATCGAGACTCTGGGAGGGGTTACTACAACGATGATAGAGAGAAACACCACCATTCCCTCTCGTAGGTCTGAGACTTTCTCCACGGCAGCAGATAACCAACCTGCCGTAGAGGTACACGTATTGCAAGGTGAGAGAGAGTTTGCTAAGGACAACATAACCTTGGGTCGATTCCACCTGATGGGGATTCCAGCTGCACCAAGGGGGATCCCGCAGATTGAGGTAACATTCGATATAGATGCAAATGGGATAGTCAACGTTTCCGCTAAGGACTTGGGAACAGGAACCGAACAATCGATAAAGATAGAGAGCCAAACCTCACTTTCCGAGGATGAGATTAGGCAGAAAATAGAGGATGCCGAAAAGTTTGCAGATGAGGACAAGAGGAAGAAGGCTAAGGTAGAGATGCGCAACTCTGCAGATAGCGTAGTCTATCAGACTAGGAAGATGATTGATGAGAACGAGGAGAAACTCGCCGATGAAGACACCAAGCCAGTCCTAGAGAAGCTGGACGAACTCGAGGCTCTAATAGTCAAGGACGAGACTCCGGTCCCATTGGAGGAAATAGACGAGGCTGCAATCCAGGCAAAGATGTCAGAACTGGAGGAATCAATGCACTCCATCTCAACTAAACTGTATGAAGCCGCGGCTGCAGAGATGGCCGAGGAGAAGGAAGAGGGCGGTGACGATGGAGTCGTTGATGCGGACTTCGAGGTCGTTGACTCCGAGGAAGAAGAGGACTGATCAATCCTCGGTAATCAGTCTGTGTAGAGTCCTGACGTGGACACCTGATGTGCCATACTGGAAGAGGGGGTTAGCCCCTTCCGAACGAGCCTTAGATCCAGGTCCCCATGCAGTTCCAGCGATATCTAGATGCACCCACGGAATCTTCTCTGCATCCTCCTCGAATCCCCTAGTTGGAACAAAGAACTCTAGGAATGATGCAGCAGTGTTAGAGGAGCCAGCCCTGCCTCCAATCGAGCCGTTCCTGATGTCAGCGAATGCAGAGTCGGTCATGTACTTGCGGAACTGAGCGTTAAGAGGCATCCTCCAGACAGGCTCGCCACTCCTCTTTGCAGCTGCTTTGAGCCTCTTTGCAATCCCCTCATCGTTCGCCCACATTCCCGATATCTGGTTCCCTAGGGCAACAACCACTGCTCCGGTAAGTGTCGCAAGATCCACGATGTATTCTGGGTCTAACTCGCCCGCCTTCCATAGTCCATCAGCCAGAACATTCCTGCCTTCGGCATCCGTGCTGAACACCTCGATCGTCTTCCCAGAGTATGTTTTGAAAACGTCGCCGGGCCTGTAAGCCCCAGATCCGGGCATATTCTCCGCTAGGCAAGCGATTCCGTTCACCCTCCTCTGATATCCAGTGGCGTGTAGCGAGTGCATTAGGCCGAATACTGTCGCAGCTCCACACATGTCGTACTTCATGTCCCACATCCCTCCAGTAGGCTTGATCGAAATTCCACCGGTGTCGAATGTAATTCCCTTCCCTACAATACAGGGCCGCTGCACTCCTTCATCAGCATCCGGATTCAACGTGAATAGGACCATGCAGGGTTTCCGATCGCTCCCCTTGC
>CACAAP010000010.1:0-50243 GCA_902530535.1 uncultured Candidatus Poseidoniales archaeon | reverse complement strand
GAACTAACATGGGATAGTGTTGAATCCACAGGTGCGGAAGTCATCTCGAAGATGAGCGTCCTGCACGGTGCTCTAATCTCTGGTACTAACGAAGAAATTTCAGAACTCTCAACCAAGTCTTACGTCAGCCACATGGAGGCAAACGTCCCAATCGAGCATTTCTACCTGCCAGGCGATCAGGATGACTACGAATCGATGATGCACGAGACTGTAAGATGGGTAAACGCCAGTTTAGCATGGCATAGAGCAATTATTGGAACCGACGGGGTATTGAAGACCGAAAGCGACCTCTCCCTTTCCGAGTACGATGGAAAAGGCGCTACTGCAGTCGATCTAGATACCGGGATAGACGGCGAACATCCGGATTTCGATTGTGGAGAGCCTTGGACTGGGGAGAAACTGATTTGGTCAGCCAAGTGGACTGGAGTGGCATGGGTAGACGCACCGAATTGCAACTCCGATACATCCAGCGGCCATGGGACACATGTCGGGGGAACTATCGCAGGAAATGGCGATGCTTCTGGGGGCAGACGCCTAGGTACTGCGAAGGGAGCTACAATAGTTGCCTTGGGAACAGGTGATGGAGCTTCCATCTTTGCTGCTGTGGAAGGTCTGGAATGGACTTACGAACATAGCAGGCCAGGACTAAATGAGTTCAACATTCGCGTAGTGTCGAATTCTTGGGGTACTAACGGCGATTATAATCCATCAAACGCAGTCACGGTACTGACTGATATGCTGACCTATGATAATGATGTAGCGGTAATTTTCGCAGCTTCCAATAGTGGAGGGAGTGGAGGGGAGTCAGAGAATGACCTCAGGACGAACATGTATGCAAACACTCCTTCCGCAATCTCGGTTGCTGCACTAGTACACGAGGGAAATGCCGTCACCTCCTTCTCTAGCAGAGGGTGGTCGACCCAACAGCACACTTGGCCGGATATCGGAGCACCAGGTAGGAACATATGGGCCACAGCTCCAAGGGCTACGGCAATCGACGCATCTACGAGGACCCAAGGGGATCTGTATTACATGGCTATCTCGGGAACGAGCATGGCTACACCGCACATAGGGGGTATAGCCACACTCTTGCTAGCAGCCGCACCATCTCTAGGGGTCGCAGATTACCAAACCGAGGACCACGATCACCTAGAGAGTCTGTACTTCAACGAGACCGCAAAGGGTATCCAATTCGATGACTGGGAAGATAGGAATGAATCAAGGGTGCATGAGATCGAGTTGATATTGGAACTGACTTCTCACTACGATCTTCTGAGGAACTCTTGCGAAGAGGGTAATGACGATGATCCTTGCAATGATATTCCAGAGGAATGCTACATCTCAGAGGAGACTAATCGGTGTCATGATTGGAGGGTAGGCCATGGATTAGTCGACACTGACAGAGCATTAGCACTATCTCGGACATTGCAAGTGATGAGGGATCCCGACGAGGACGGTTTCCTGGACTATCCCCAGGTCACGGTCTGGGATGCATACAATCACTACGAGAAAATAATGGACATAAGGGAACTCCCATTGAAGACAGATCAGCTTAGGCATGCATGGAAGGGAGAATGGAGTCACTTCAACAATGGTCCTACGAGCACCTTCGGAACTTATGCAACTGAAGACAGGCACTACGTTTGGGTGCCGAACGGCACCTATGAGATGCAGATAGCCTTCAGCTCTCTGGATTGGGACTCCAACACTGCTCAAATTGCTCAAATCAGACCAAACGTAGACCTAGGCTCTGATGGTAATGACGATGCACAGGGGCAGGGGACTGTAGTCGGCGACACCATCTACATAGCACTGGATGTCGAACCAGAGCACTGGGGCGAGTGGACTGAGTTTGACGTCACAGGAACAGCAATCTCCCTCCCTGTAACTGGAATAATATCTGGATCCGAGTTTATGGAGCCTCGAGTCCCGTACACATTCGACGTCCTGCTAACGTTGGACGTGTCAGAGCAGCAGACTGTGGATGTCCCGCTTAGGTATGACGGATATTCAGATTTAGACCCAGCACAACCGTCCGATCTGTATGATCCGGAATCAGCTTTCGATCTCCTGATGGTGAGGCCCGTCTATGACGAGAGTCTGATACCAGATTACGAAGATCAACCAGCGTTATCTGCTAAGGCCAAATCCGCTCTTCTTCCATTAACAGTTTTCGGATCCTCCCTGATTTTACTGGTATTATTCGCAGGATTCCTATTCTGGATGAAAGAACGGGCAAGGTACGAGGACGAGAGTCTGGAAGATGAGGCTCAAGATCAGTAGGACCAGATCTCACTTCCAGCCATTCTCCAGGATAGGGGGTATGGTGTCCAGTACTGAGTCCCTTGGATTCTTCCACTTCATCCCAAGATCCCTCTGGGCCGGGGAAGCATCCCAGAACAGCCTCTTACCCAAGTGCATCCTTGCCCAGGAGAGACTCACCCTTGGATGGAATATCGATACTATGAGGGATAGGAAGTATGGAATCTGCCTCGTGGGCACTCTCAGAGATGGATTTTCAGCTCTTATCGCCTTGGAGATATCCTTCCACCACATCTGACCGGAGACAACCAGATATCTCCCAGCATTATCTCCACGGGTCAGGGCCCTGACATGGGCCTCGGCTACGTCTCTCACGTCCACGATGCTGATATGCATCGGGATTACGAAGGGAATCTCTCTTCTCAGCAGCATCATCAGGAACGAGGGGCTACCATTCAGGTGCCTCTTCGATAGAGGGGGCCCAAGAACCACGCAGGGGTTGATAGTCACCATCCTGATGGAATCCTCCTTCGATGAATGCCAGTCTCTGACTAGCCTCTCAGCGCTGTATTTCGCCAGTCCATACGGATTTTCCTCAATGGTTGCGTCCTCTGCCCAAGTATCCGTTGTAAGGGTCTGACCATCCTTCCATGAACCCGGCCTAATCGCAGCCGTAGAGGAGGTGTGAACTAGGCAACTCACGGTTCCCGAGGAATCAATTGCATCGAGGACGTTCCTCGTTCCCACAACGCTGGGATCGACTATCTTCTCCTGGGCCCTCTTGGATTTCAGTACTACCACCGCTGCGGTGTGGATCACGGATTCGCAACCGCTAACGGCTCCTTGTACGGATTCTCTATCGAGAAGATCCATCTCAATAATCTCCAATCTCCCGCCTTCGGAAACAGATAGCGACTTGAGGTGATCGACCCTTTCCGGATCCGAGGAGTCCCTAACCGTGGCTCTAACGTTTATTCCCTTGGAAAGTAGGTTAGCCACGATGTGACTGCCGATGTAACCACTGGCTCCTGTGACCAGCACTATGCCCGATGTCTCGCTCACCACGCTACTGCTTGGCCGCTGACTCATCTTTGTTTTTGCGGGAGCCAGTGAAGTCCGGAGACCACCAATTGGCTCTACCCATCAGCCTCATCGCAGAGGGAACAACCACAGCCCTCACGATAGTGGCATCGACGAATACTGCAACAGCGAGCGCGAAACCAATGGATTTGATTATCATGACATCCGCGAAGATGAAACCTGAGAAGACTGCTATCATTATGGCTGCAGCCCCAGTGATCAGCCTACCTGATGCCTGCAGTCCCTCTGAGACGGCGCGTGTGTTGTCTTCCGTCTCCAACCACGACTCATGAATTCTGGACAGCATAAGTACTTCGTAGTCCATGGAAAGCCCGAATGCGATACCGAAAACAAGTGGGGGGACCATCAGATCAAGAGGCTGCGGGGTGAAGTTTAGGGGCCCAGCTAGTAAACCGTCCTGAAACACTACCACGATTAGCCCGAAGGAGGCGGAGATGGATAGTATGTTCATGAAAACAGCCTTGATTGGGACTAGCACTGAATGGACTTGGAACCATACCAACACCATTGTCACAAGAAGAACGAAGGCAAGAGCCACAGGAATCCTCTCCTTGAGATGCTCCTTCATGTCAACCTCGTAAGAGGTCCAACTCCCGACTAGGACCTCCTCCTGACTGGAGGAGGTGAACTCCCTTACATCCTTGATCAATTGCTCTGCGTCATCGCTCCCGCTTGGGTACTCGATCGGGACGTTGATCATCGCCAAAGAATTAGACACCGTGGTTAACCACTCAATACGGAGGTCCTCTGGCCATTCTTCTATCTCTGTGTCGAAGAGAGAGGGATTGCACAGCGGATGACTCACACTGATTACCCCCTCCACTGTTTCTACTCCTTCGCACACCAATGCCACTTCTGTGGAAAGGGTCTTGGAGAAAGGATCCTGACCCTCATCGAAAACGATCACCAATGGGACCACAGAAGCCGTGAATGCGGGAAACTCCTCCTCCAGTATCTCGTATGCCTGCCTAGACTCTAGGTCCGGAGGAAGTGTGTCAAGACCGCCTGCTGTAAGCTCAACATGCAGAAATGGCACTCCCAGAAGAAGAAGGAAACCCATCGATGGAATAAGCCAGCCAACCGGGTTCTTCATTACTCGAGTAGAGAACTTCTCCCAGAACCTACCCTCATCTTGGCCCCATGGTAGGGGGACAGGTAGTCTGTCTATCCCATGTCCGACCAGCGAGAGCAGTGCAGGAAGAAGGGTCAACGAGTAGATCAACGCTCCCAGCACGGCTAGGAACGCTCCCATCCCCATAGAAGGCATGTGAGTGGCCGTGAAGTAGAATAGAGTACAAAGCCCCACCGCAACTGTTGCTCCGGAGAAAAGAATCGCCCTACCCGCAGTCGCCATCATTGTAGCTATTGCTCCCTCGACGTCCTGGCCCTTCCCGAGCTCTTCTCGGAACCTGCTAATCATGAACAGGCTGTAGTCTATCGAGACTGCGAGTCCGATCAGCGTGATCATAGAGACAGAGTACTGGGTCATGGAGAACCAGCTGGAAATGAAGTACGAAAGTCCGGTAGCCATAGGGAACATGCACAATGCCACTGCCATTGGAAGCAGGGAGGCCACTACGGTTCTGAAAACGAAGAGGAGGATAATCAGCGAGAGGGGGATGCCGATTATCTCCGCCCTAATCTGGTCATCCTTCAGCATCCTATCGAAGTCAGTGTCGATGATCAGACTACCAGTTACTAGGATCTCCATCTCATCGCTGTCTACAGCGTCCTTGATTTCCCCCAGCTCCTCTGAAATCTCTTCCTCGGTCCCGTTGAATTCCACGAATGCTGCTACTCTATGCCCATCGACGGAAACATGCCGAGCAAGATGTCCCGGGTCATCGGGGTTGTCGTAGGCGAGGCTTATCACGAGAACATCAAGCGAAACAGAGTCGAGACCCTTCAGCGAATCTCTTACCGATTCCTCGAACTCTGGATCGTCCCATTGCATGGATTCGTGCGTGAAGATGTAGTTCACGCTATTCGTTGATACGATCGGTAACTCCTCGCTGACTAGCTCCAGTGCTCTACCGGACTCTATTGAGGTCGGAGGGGCGTTCCCGTCATCGAATTCGTTTCCCTGTGAAATTAGCAGTACAGATACAAGAATGGAAGTAAGCGATAGTGCAATGACCAATCGTCTACTCCGATGGATGGCTCTTCCAGACCTAGACAGAACCCCTTCCATACAATTACCTGTCAATCTGGAGTTTATGTATCTCTGTATTTCTAAGACGATCTCCTTGGCTACAGAGCAAGAGATCCCACTGAGTCCACCACTAGAGACGGGCTTAGCCCACTACTCTCTAAATCAGCCAAAGTCGCCTCTCCTGAGAGAACTAGGATGCCATGGACACCCGCTCTCTCAGCCATTTCCATGTCTGTGTACAGACGATCCCCCACCATGGCGCATTCCGAAGACTCTAGCCCCAAGTCGTCTATCTTGTGCAGTATCATTCCTTTGTTCGGCTTTCCGCACACATGAACAGGTCTGACGCCCGTCGTCGCCTCGAACAGAGACATGTATGCGCCCGTGTCGGGGAGTCCTCCATCGGGTGAAGGGCAGACAATGTCCGGATGACTGGCAACCATTGGAACTCCCCTGTGAAGATGTATGGATGCAGTAGCCAACTTCTCGTAAGTGATCTCTGTGTCGTATCCCAGAACTACGAATTCAGGATCCTCCGACGATGCATCAATGCCTCTCTCCGTGATCATGCTGCGCATCCCTTCCGTTCCAACTAGGAAGGTGTTGGTGACTTCCTTCTTACTCAGCCACGATATCAGGTCATGGGTGGATAGCAGGACCTCGTCTTCGTCAGCATTGATACCGAGATCCCTTAGTTTCTCCAGGTATTGGTCCACCGACTTGCTTGAGTTGTTGGATAGGAAGTATCTCCTGATACCTCTCTCTTCCAACCTTTCTAGGAATTCCAGAGCACCGTCAATCAGACCGTGTCCAAGGTAAATCGTGCCATCTAGATCCAAGAAGACAGTTGTAATTCCATCCAGTGTCTCATTGATTCTACCTTCCACGTTCTATCACATCATGGTAGCAATATAGTCTTGAACAAGAACCAGGGACTCCAAAGGGCCTTCTGGGCCTCCTTGTCCGCAATCATCCCGGTCAGCATGTCGCCCATCTCTTCCTTCCTGGATGCCTTCCCAACGAACCAATTCATCAACTTCTTCCACTTGACCACCTTCTGTAATCTGTGGGAGTTAGTCAGCTCCTTACCGAGCGTACTCCAAAGTTCCTCCATGTATCCAACTGCAAGCTCCTCGGGGAATCCCCCTGAATGAGCATCCTTGTCGAAGTATCTAGAGGTCATCTTTGCAGAGACCAAGCCGTTTCCTATACCCTCACCGCTAAACGGGTCAACCAGACTAGCAGCATCCCCTACGCACATCACACCCGCGCCCGCGCTCCTTCTAGGTTGGTAAGAGGGAGGGTTCTTCCTTGGAGAGCCAAACGGAAGCTGCCATCCCTTCTGGGACCCTTCAACGATTCTTGCATCCTTGAATCGCTCCCTGAAAACAGGATGATTCTCAATGACCCAGCGCTGCTTCTTCTTCAGAGACTTATCTGCACCCTTCTGCTTCCGCTGCTCAGAGATGACCATTCCGATCCCCACGTTCACTACTCCTTCCTTGACTGGGAACAGCCAGAAGTAGCCTGGAATGACCTCATCGATGAAGTGTATCTCGATTGGCCCCTGGCTTCCATCGAAGCCCCCAACATCCTCCCAGTACTCCCTGTAACCCCCGCAATAGTGGTCATCATCTCTCATTGGCTCACTGTGAATATCCTCAACGAGTTTGGTGGCTACAGGGCACCTGTACCCTCCAGCACCAATGGTGAGGGGGGCGATGAAACTCATAGTTGGGGAATCGGAAGATCTCTTACCAAAGCTACCGGATACACCGACGATCTTCCCCTCATCCTCGAGGACCTCCTTGACGTCGAATCCCTGGATTACCGAACCACCCGCTTCGATGACAATCTCTGTAGCCCTCTTGAACATCATGTAGTCGAACTGCATTCTAGGAAGTGAGTACCCAGCCATCTTCTTCTCGAACTCATCCTGTGGAAGCATAACCTTGACAGTGTTTCCGTTTGCAGAACCGAACACTATCGAGTCAACCATGAAGTGAGGAGTTTTCTCAACCATATCCTTGACTCCCAACTCCTTGACGTGCGAAAGCGATTTGCCGCCCACGGCATCTCCGCAGATCTTGTCCCTAGGCCACACGGCTTTCTCAATCAGAAGAACTCTGCATCCGTTCAGAGCATTGTAGGATGCGGCGGCGGACCCACTGGGACCTCCTCCGACTACTATGACATCGAAAGCGCTCCCATCTTCTGGGATACTCCCAGTATCTATTGGGCCTTCCCAATCCTTCATACTAGTTCCAGTGGGAGGGGCACCAACATTCAAACTATGCCATGGGGTTCTTCTGCATTCCATGTCACGGACTGGCATGAGCGGAACCTTGTGGATAGTCAAGACAACCCTTCCTGGTGAAATGAATGAGGCTGAAGTGGGCATGTGGTGCCAATCAATAATAGAGTCTAATCTGGCCGCCTGCGTGGATACCAAGAGAATAAAATCAGTTTTTCGATGGGAAGGACAAATTCAGCATAGTCTCGAATGGGATATCCAAATGAAGACCTCTGAATCTAGAAAAAACGGATTGATATCCAAAATAAAATCAGAACATTCCTATGATGTCCCACAGATTGTCTGGTGGTCGGTTGAGTCTACAAAAGAATACTACGACTGGGTTCAAGGGTGATACGCCCTTCGTGCATCATGGGACTGGCGGAAATCCTTCGACCTGCTAAGAAGGTACCCACTGTCTGGTGGAGCTCTCCAAATCCGATGTCATTGAAGCCAAGTCGATCTACAATGGCCATTCTGATAGTGGGCGAATTCATTTTCGGACTAGGAGACTCACTTCTGATTGCTGCCGGTGTTGGGAATACTCCCTGGACTGTTTTGGCAGAAGGGATAGCCGATACTGCAGAAGTTTGGACAATAGGAGAGGCAACTTTCCTAGTCAGTATTGCTGTGATGTTTCTATGGATTCCAATAAAGGAGACTCCAGGCATTGGAACTATCCTGAATATCATCATAATAGCTCTGACAATTCATGTCATGGTACCAATACTGCCCCAACCAGAGAGCTACTTAGTCTCGATTCTGATGGCTTCCTCAGGAATCATCCTAGTTGGAATTGGTAGTACGATGTACTTGACGGCAAACCTAGGGCCAGGACCTAGAGATGGCTGGATGACGGGGCTTCAGAAAGCCACCGGCATTCCAATCGGGAGAGTTAGAATTACCATAGAAGTCTCGGTTCTAGTGATTGGCATAGTCCTAGGCGGTACATTTGGAATTGGCACCATCCTCTTCGCAGTAACCATCGGCCCTGTTGTAGCGTCCTGCCTGTCGATAGCCAGTAGGATCGACTCTACTACCTGATGATTGCACTAATCAACAACCCAATCGGGAGGTTCATGGAGTATTGCGGATAGGCTCAATCATGGGGGGACACGGAGTCATTCAGCGATATCGTGAGTTCCTCCCTGTTTCTCAGGATACTTGCATCATTTCTCTGAATGAGGGGAACACGCCACTGATAGAATCACACAATCTGGTACAGGCCCTGGGCGGAGGTTTCCGTCTATTCATCAAATATGAGGGACTTAATCCAACTGCATCATTCAAAGATCGAGGGATGACCCTTGCTGTAACCAAGGCAGTAGAAAAGGACGTTCGAGCTATAGTTTGTGCCAGCACAGGCAATACCAGTGCCTCTGCAGCGGCCTATGCCTCTCGTGCTGGACTGACTTGCGTGGTTCTGATTCCAGAGGGCAAGATCTCGTATGGAAAGATGGCTCAGGCCCTCATTCATGGTGCGAAGACAATTGAAGTCAGGGGAAACTTCGATGAGGCTCTCGAGTTGGTTAGGGAATTGGGGCTGAGGGACGACATTGAAATCGTAAACAGCATCAATCCATTTAGGATTCAGGGCCAGAAGACTGCGGCATTCGAGGTCTGTGACGAACTAGGGGCATCTCCAGACATGCACTTCTTGCCAGTTGGAAACGCTGGCAACATCACTTCCTATTGGTTGGGCTACAAGGAGTACAAGGATGCTGAGAGGATAGAGTCACTACCCATGATGATGGGATGGCAGGCAGAGGGAGCAGCACCAATTGTCAGAGGCGAGATCGTAGATGCTCCCGAGACAGTGGCCACAGCCATCAGGATAGGAAATCCAGCTAGCTGGCGACTAGCCATAGAGGCCTCTGAGGAGTCCTCAGGGGCAATAGACTCTGTCTCTGACGAAGAAATACTGGATGCCCATCGGATGCTCGCCAGGACAGAGGGAATATTCGTTGAACCTGCATCTGCTGCGGGGATCGCAGGCATCGTGAAGAGCAATGCCAGGGGAGAAATCCCTCAAGGCTCTACAGTAGTCGTTACCGTTACCGGGCATGGACTGAAGGATCCGGCTATCGCTATCGAGAACTCCGCGACTAGGTCTGTTGTTGTCGAACCAGACCTAAAATCAGTCCTGGATGCAATCGGAATGCAATGAGTATGGTTATTGCTGTCTTGTCAATCCCATGCCATGGAGGACGAGTTTTCAGAACGCGCATTCCCCACCAGAGCCGTCTGGTCTGGAACCAACCACTTGGAGGGGTCTGCAGTCACTCCAATCTTCACCACATCTACCTATCAGCTCAATGACGACAGGTATCGAGATTGGGCTGATGGTGGCCAGCACTCCCTAATCTACAGTCGCTGGTCCAGTGTTAACTCCGAGGCTGTGGCTTCGAAGGTAGCCTCGTTGGAGGGAGCCGAGGACGGAGAAACCCTTGCAAGCGGAATGGCAGCAATCTCTTCTACACTTCTATCCATGCTTTCGAAGGGCGATCACATGGTTACATCTGCAGATATCTATGGGGGGACATACGGTCTACTAACTTCCGATTTCCCCAGATTCGGAATAGACGTAACGATGGCAGACATCAGAGACCCCTCTTCGTTTGAGGCCGCCATAAATGAGAATACTAAGGTGCTCTATGTCGAGACAATTACCAATCCCGTACTCAAGGTGTGTGATTTGGAGGCAATGGCATCAATAGCGAAGGAGCATGGCCTGATTTCGGTTGTCGATAACACATTCGCTACCCCGTGGGCCTGCCAACCGATTTCAATGGGGTTCGATGTTGTTATTCACTCAGGAACCAAGTTCCTGAACGGACACACTGACCTAACAGCAGGGATAGTTGTCGGAAGAGCCGACCTAATCAAGGGGGTATTCAAGACCAAATCCAGACTAGGAGGAACCGCGGACCCCCTCATGTGCTATCTTCTGGAGCGGGGAATGAGAACCCTTCATGCCCGAATGCCAATACACGCATCAAACTCTTCTGAAATAGCTAGAAGACTGCAAGAACACCCAGAAATCAGTACTGTTAACCACCCCTCTCTGAAGAGCTATGCCGACCACGAGGTAGCTAAGCGAATCGTCCCGAATGGGACGGGAATGCTATCATTTGTAGTAAAAGGTGGGGACGAGAGAGCCATGCGCTTCGTTAGAGCACTCGATATCATCTTCGAAGCGACAAGCCTCGGAGGGATTGAGAGCCTAGTTTCTTGCCCATTCAACACAAGCGATATTTTCGTTCCTGAGGAAGATCGACTAGAGGCTGGAATCGTCCCTGGTTTCGTAAGGATGAGCGTTGGAATAGAGGATGTTGATGACCTATGGTCAGACATTGAACAGGCCCTACTGGCCAGCCAATCCTGACAGGTGGAATGATGGACCAAACTCTTCTGCTTGCCACTCTTGTGTTCATTATCCCGATGTGCTTCAGCCCCGGACCAAACAACGTACTCTGTGCTGCTCACGGCTCGCAACACGGATTCAAGGCAACTCTTACACTGATTTCAGGAATGGCCGTAGGCTGGTCAACTCTGGGCTTGTTCGTTGGGGGGGCTACTGTTTTCATCGAGAACAACCAGGAGTTCTTCGAGATATTGACCTATGTCGGAGCCGGTTACATTGCGTACCTCTCGTACAAGATCGCGACTTCCAAGGCTCTCGAGGACGGATCCCTCGAGGAAGAGCGTCTTGGGTTCTCGACCGGAGTGGCCATTCAGTTCGTTAACGGAAAGGCGTGGATTCACTTTTTGGTCCTCATGACTACATTCGGCTCCCTCTTTGGAACTGGATTCTCCGGAAAGGCAATGCTAGTGATACTGAATGTAGTATTCGGCCTCCCAGCAGTCATGACATGGGCTGCATTCGGAACGGTCCTACGTAGGGCCTTCACTACCCCTCGTTCCGCTACCTTGCTAAACCGAGGGATGGGAGCCTCTTTGTTTGCTGTCGCACTTTGGATAGTGATACCTCCAGACTATTACAGTACTCTTCTGGGTTGAATTGTTGGTGCAGAGGGCAGGATTCGAACCTGCGAAGCACTACGCACTGGGACCTCATCCCAGCCCCTTTGACCGCTCGGGTACCTCTGCTTTTGAGTCGGTGGGCATAGCCTCCATATTTCAGAGGTATCCTAGCTTCCACAGTGCCAAGTAAATGATGGGAGCCAGGGGCAAGCAAATCGCAAACGACCTCCTGAAGGCTCTCCATAGTCCGTCTTCCTTTCCTTCTGGGATGCTATCTGCCGCAGCCACAGCCAATTCCTCAATTATGCTCGCTCCAGGACTAATGCCTGTCATATTCCACCTCAGAACCTAATTCCTACTTTGGCGGCCATGGGAGGCGTCTGACCGGTCTTCGCATAGTAGAACAGAGATGCCCTATTCACAGCGTCAACTGTCGAGAAGAAAAGGACCGTGAACAATAGTCCCACAGCAAGGACTACGATTCCTAGTATGACTCCCAAATCACCTAAGTACATCAGTGGGATGGATATTCCAATCAGAACGAATATGCATAGAACCATCAGAAGCCCGGTTCCGATGTGAGATGTCACACCCTCTCCCCAGGTCCTCTTGAACAATTCTGTACTCCTGCCCATGCTATCTAGTATCCCGGCTCTCTCCAGGACAATCATAGGGATCATGAAGAACGTGACAATCCACCAAGCTATTCCAATGATGGAACTAGCCAAGCCCGCCACTATCCTTAGTGGAATCGGCGAGTCTTCGCTATGAGAAAGCCCCTCGAGTATCTGGATGAAAAGCCCAACCGTTCCTGCAATTAGTCCCCAAATCAGAATCTGTGGTAGACACTTCATCGCTTGCCCAATGCCGTATGAGAAGCTTGGATTGGTTCCTGAGCTGAGGCGTTCATACGCGCTTGCTACGATTGCCGCATTCCAGAAGACGGTGATTACAGATACTAACATGTAGAAGACGAACCAAATTGCCAAGTGCGCGAATACCAACTCACTGCCACATTCGTCGCCGACGCACTCCGGGTTGGAGGCGATAACATCCAGACCGACTGAGCCCGATATCGCTGCCCCTATTGCAACGAGAGAAAATAGAGCCGACAGGAATGTGTACACGAGTAACTCTGGGTCGGACCAGACCACTGCAATTCCCAGTTTTGTCATCTTCCAACCTCGAGATATCCTCTGACCTATCCCAATCCTTCGCCCTCCTCTGCGGGTCATCCAAGTATCGCCTGTGGTAACCATGGCAGAATTCTACTGGTCAGGAGTAATAACGATATTCACGGAATCCCCAATGCTGACCCTACCTTCTCGTAGAACTCGTGCTAGCCATCTCGACCAACCGTACTCCTGATCATGGTCGACTCTGTCAAATCGTCTACCTATGAACGACTCGCCAATCTTCGAGCAGGGGGCACAAGGCTCGCTAAGTTCAAGCACTACGTCGCCAATCTCCAAGTGCGTCCCCTCAGAAAGTGACTCCCACTCCACTCCTCGAATAGTCAGATTCTCGCCGGTAGACCCGATCTCTATAGGATGACCCTCATCCTTCAGTCGCTGTATCAGCTCAAGGGAGAAGATACAGACCGCTCTATCTGTGTCCCCGCCTCTACCGTCTCGGAACCTATTGAAATCGCCCTCTACTCCTCTCTTCATGATATCCGCGGACTCAACCATGGACTTGGGTACACCTCCGTCGCTAACGTTGATCGAGTGAACTTCGCCTCTCATGGTAATCCTCTAGAATTTGAATTCGACCTCCAGCCTATCTACCATTTCTACATACCTCTTAGACAGCCCCTCGTCTGGGTGAACCAGATTATGCTTCCAATACCTCCAACAAGCAATCGCAAGAGTTGCGTATCTGTGCATCATTGGGAGTGACTCAATCTCCTTGTCTCCAAGCATTCTGATGCTTTGATAACCTTCAACTAGCGACTCCCACCTGTCCAATATTGGCCGTGTACCTTCCCAGCCAAATCCAACGAATGCCATGACCAAATCGAAAACCTTCGGACCGATCCAAGCCTCCTCTAAGTCCAGAATCGCACCGACCCTCCCCTTCCCAATGACATTGTCCGGAAACAGATCCCCGTGTAGGATTCCGATAGGGATTTCTTCGAGCAGAACTTTCTTGATAGCACTGGCCTCAGAAGCGAGAAGTCCTACAAAAGAGGGATCAGGGCCCTCATCCTTCGATAGAGAAGAAACCTCATCGAAAAGTGAAAAACCCATCCTATATTCTGTTGGAAAACAATCCGAAATGGGTATCTCGTGCATTTGAGCCAATACCTTGCCCAGGTCAATTAGGGATTCAGAATCATTCCCAAGATGACCTCCTTGGATATACGGAAGCAGAGTCCAAGCGACTCCGTTCTTCTCAGCAAAACTACTGTTGTCAGCGAGCTTGATTGGGACGGTAGTCGGAATTCCGTGACTATGAAGGTGGATGTGTCTGAGAATTACTCTATCGACCTCTTCTACTCTATTTGCAAACCATACCTTCAGCACAACCTTACTACCATCAGCCAAATCAATGAGGAAGTTCGTGTTATCCCAGCCTCCTGCAAGCGGGACCATCTTCTCCGAATGCGGGAGTCCGGCTAGAGACAGTAGCCAATTTGCGTCTTCTAGCCGTACCTCGTTTGTCACGGACATCCCTGTACTTCGACACATATTGCTTCTTCTCTCCATTAGGACTTAACATTCGTATGGTTACGACGTGTCATGGGCGACTCAGAGAGGGTTTTCGAGACACATGCTTTCCTAATTGGAACTCCCAAGTCAGGAACAACCTGGCTAGCCGCAACTCTTTCTCAAAACCCCAATATTTGCGTCTCAAACCCAAAGGAGCCAAACATCATCGCCACTCACAAGGGAACCTTCTCACGTAGTGAAGAGGATCCCGACTGGCAACTATACGAATCGTTCTTCGATGGAGGGGGAATAAGACTGGATGCTTCGATTCATGCCTTTTCCTGCCCTGAGGCACCAAGTAGGATTTCTGATAGATTCGATGATCCACGTTTCGTCTTATCTTTTCGTGAGCCAGTATCCAGAATTTTTAGTCATTGGAGAATGGCTTTAGACAGTGGAGAAGCAAAAAAGAACGATGCCGATTGGTCGGAGTTCGAATCAGCTTGGAAGGACGAGAGGCTAAGATGCGACTCAAGGTATGGTAGCTCAATGGAAAGATGGTTGCAGAAATTCCCATTAGACAGGTTCTACATCATCGATAGTTCCGATTTGAGAATCAGGCCAGTCGAAGTTCTGAGGGAATTGGAACAGTTTCTCGGACTGTCTCACCATGACTACAATATCGACATGTCAAGGAACTCTAATTCTGCCTCTCGTCGTAGACCCATGTCGGCCATAGGAAAGGCCGTCAGATTCGTCTTCTCCCTTGTCCCCCAACTGATTAAGAGACCAGTTGTTAGAATACTTCAGAAGAGAGATTTGAATATCTACAATGCTCCAATTCTTAGTAGTGCTGTCCCGCTGTTAAAACCGCAAGAGGAGCATTACAGGATATGCGAGAAAACTGTATCCGAAGAAGTACAACTGCTATCGAAATTAACAGGTTTCGAATCCAAGGGATGGATGAGAAAACAAAACTAATCCGACCGACAGAAAAAAATCCAGTTCGATACTCGATGAGCCATGGGTGAACCACAGACACGTCTTCTTGTGGTAAAGGCTGCAATGGTTAGGAACGGTGGTGCGGCGAGGGATCTAATGCGCAACCTACCTGAAATCAGTAGAAATTTTGAGACCAAATTCGCTTGTCTGAACATCCTCGAGAGCCAGAGGAAATCGATTGAATCGTTAGGTGTTGAAGTTCTGTGTCCAGACAGGCAATGGGAGATTGAGGGAGGTCTTTGGAATGAGATTTCGGCTAAGCAGGATCGTAGCTCCAAGAGAGCATGGGAAGATTTGGATGGGATTGACCAGGCTATAGAATGGGCCGATGCTATCCACTTAACAACAGGAGCGGGGTCCATGGATTTCGTCTCAATAGTTCCTGATAGTAAGCCACTACACCTCCATTTCCTTGAATCCAAACCAGGGATTTTTGACGATGTCAACCATCTTAACTCCGATGGAACCGGATCGTGGAGAGCAAAATTGGTTCATACGCTCCAATTCTATCACAGAAGAAGGATAATTTCTTCATTTCAAAGATTCAAGACAAACAACTGTTGGGTAATAAATGCCAATTCCAAGTTCTCAGCCTCTCGTCTGTGGAAGGAATATCAGATAGAGGGCGGAGTCCTGTATCCTGTAGTTGATATTTCAGAATTCAACTCAAACCCGACAAACGAGGAAAAGGAGGCACTGAGGAAATTTAGGAGTCAAGACTCTCATTATTTGGTTACGGTTGGCAACATGAGCAGGTTCAAGGGAGTTTTCGAGGCACTTGAGCATGTTTCAGGGTGCGATCTCGATCTGGTGGTAATCGGAGGAGGCTCTTCTGAGCAAAACGAACTATTCCAAAAAAAGGCCCGTTCCCTGGGGGTGGATGCACAGATTCTTTCCAATTTGAACTCAATAGAGATGTGTGCTATTTTCAGAAACGCAAGGGCTGTGGTCGGCTTCTCGCATGGAGAGGCATTCGGCTTGACACCTGTAGAGGCTATGGCCATAGGAACGCCACCGTTGTTTGTTGATTTTGGAGGATACACCGACACAATCGTAGATGGAGTAAACGGAAGACTGCTTAGTAGAGGCGACCTCGAAGCTTGGAAGAAAGCCTTCGAACAAGCCAAGGACGAGGAAACGAGAGAGTCATGGGCAAGGGAAGGTGCGACGCGAATCCAGCAACTAGGCCTTACTCCTGAAAGACACGTGGAGCGACTTCAGGAATCGATAGCCTCGATCACTACCAAATGAGGATGCACTATCAGACGGCAGCCCCCTGCGTCCTCTCAATCAACAGCCATATTTGTGCCCCATAGTTGAGCTTTGGCTCATCTATACTAGTTACCTTCAGTCCCCTCTTTAAACAGGCTTTTTTTATCCATCTGAGACTATGCCTAGTAATTCCTGGTTGATCAGATTCATGGCTCTTACCAACCCAACTCTCTCCCTTGTAGTCATCGAGGATTGGTATTCTTGGCCTCATGTAGGAAGTCAGGAATCTCGCTGAGGCGGACGAATTTCTGACAAATTGATCCAACATCTTTTCTATCTGTTTTTTAGAAGAATGAGTCCATATTGATCTTGCGATGAAATAATCGAAAGTTGTTCCGAATACGTCGAAATCGAAGTCTGAATTCGAGTTAAATTTTGGTTGCTTATCTTGCAGTATTTTAGAATCGATTACTATTTTTTTCCCTATCTCAAGCATTTCTACATTAGGCTCTACGCCGAAGTAACAGTCCGAATTTAGGTAGGGAATGAGCCACCTTCCTCCTCTAAGACAGCCGCAGCCGATGTCCAAGACCATTGAAGACTGCGTTAATCCAAAATGAGTAAGTATGACCAATTGGTTTTCTCCTGCATCATGGAAGTCATTCTTGCTACCCCCAGAAAACACTCCTGACCGATCCAGAGTGGAGTAAATCCTCGCTGATTCTTCTCTAGAAATAGTCAAGCCCATACCTCTAATTTACTCCCACAATAGTAAAATCCGGGAGCTCTGCTAATTTCTCATTGACTTCGGAGATCTGCTCGTGGAATGGCTCCAGGCTCGGATGCATTTCTCTGGTCTTTCTTACCTGGAAACCAGAGAATGGAACTTCGAAGGTTTTCTCGAATTCAGATGCGTTTTCCGTAATACGATCCGTGTTTATCAAGACCACCGGAAAGAAACTCCCCGCCGTCCAATTGTCAATTTGCTTGGATACCTTCTCGATCCATCTTTCCACAGAGAACTCGCTGACGTCGTCTCTTAGTTTATTGTAATTGAAAGTGAAACCTCTGTTTATCTGAGAGCTTAGAGCCAAGCCGAAGTCATCTACAAAGCAGAAGGCACCCATTTCCACTCCCACATCTAAAGGTCTGATGTAATGACACCCCTTGACCCTGTGTGCCTCGTTCCTAACCACATATTTGTGCTCCAGCAGGTTTACGATGAAGTTTGAGCGTGCCCCTCCGAATGAGTTTACCCATATGTCAATCGGCTCCTTGAGGAACATTTCTACTAACTCACTCTCTTCGGTTACTATCTTGGTCCCATCCGGGTTCTTGGGAGACCTATCGAATAGGGACCCAGGGTCTGTAATGAGCTGCTTCAGTGTCCAAGCTCCTGGAATATACATTTGATCCCCAATTCCTCTACATGGGCATTCGTAATAAATCCCCTTAATAGTGAGATTCAAACCACTCATTCCGGCCAACTAAGGTGCATTCGCTTACATATTGTTCAAAGGTTCAGAGCCTAACCGGGGGCCATGGTGAACATAGCATCAACCATCCTTGCTGGGTTTCAGGACGATTTAGTCGTCCTGTTCGGCGAAACATTGGGCTGGATCATAGGGCACTCCATTCTAGCAGCAGCTCTGGCAACTATCGTTTTGGGGATTAAAGAGAGAGATCATATCATCCAGAGATCAGGATTTGGTAAGAACGAGATATTAGATCTGGGCGTCTTACTCCTACTCACACTTTCCTTCTTCTATATCTATACAAACACATTCCACTTCGAATCAATTGCCTCATTGGCTCTCGGAGCCACCTCTTCCCTGTCAATCAGGTGGCTGGTCACCGTATTGGGCTAGCCTCTTCTTCTCCTGTAGAGTGTGAACAGTGAAACCATCAGAATTGCCCCTCCCAAACCTGCTCCAATCAACAAACTCTGATTGTCCTCGGTAATGCCCAAGTCTTCAAGAAAAGTTCCATTCACATCCAAACCAACAGATGGAACCACGGTCTCCTTCTCATTAACAGTGAGCGAGAAAGCAAACTCGCTAGAACAACCCCAGACCGGATCTGTCATTTCATCTACTACGATTAGACAACCCTCCCATTTGCTCTGAAGATTGGAGGGGGTGGTCAGGACGAAATCACAGTTGACTGAGCCCATCGGATTCTCAACTCTACAAGTATCTACAGACATATCATTGAACCCAGAGGGCCACATAGACTCCTGGCTACTCCCCTCCTCAAGGAGGTGTAGTGAGACTTCCAGAGAGTTCTCTTCGTTGCTGTCACAACTGTAAACAACAGAGAACAATACATCTTCTCCTGCCTCTGAAAATATCGCAGAAGGACGGGATGAAGAGCATATGGTGTATGGTAGAACTTCCACTTCGACCACATCCTCATCGGAGAATCCGAACACACTCACTGGCACTCCGTTCCACTCAGTGACTACGACACTCACGTTGATATCATACATCCCGGCTGGAATTTCACTTGTAGATGCTACAGCAATCTGGAAATCTACAGATTCCCCTCCTTCTACAGTCATGCTTCCCGGACCAGCTATGTTCAGGTTTCCAGATTGGTACGAGATTTCTATACTCTCAGATCCGGAAGTAGGATTAGTCAGTTCGCAATTAACAATTGCTTGTTTTACAGAACCAGGAGATATATCCAACGTAACCAAATCCTCGCACTCCACATCGGCCTCGGGCAGAATTTGAGCCGAACCACCGGGCGAAAAGCAGCAGATAAGCATCATGGAGGAAACGAATATGACAGCCCTACGTCGTATTTTCACAATAATTCCTGAGTTTTAACTATCATAGACATTCGTGTCTTTTGCTAACAATTAGTGCGTTTTCCCTCCTCAAAGCATTCATGTCAGCCTTTCGTGCCGAAAGCCCTCATGGGAGGGGACTCAGATGGACCCAAGGTCGCAATCACCCCACAAAGCACCAAGGTCACCAGCGGTACGGAGGTCCAAGAGAAGCTCATCGTTGCAGCGAGAGTATTCTCAGATCTTCTGAAGCCAACATTTGGACCCAGAGGTCTAGACAAGATGCTCTACAAGACGGACGGTACCACAGCAGTCACCAACGATGGAGCGAAGATAGTAGCCGAGCTTCTGGTAAGGCATCCTGCTGCCAAAATGATGGTCTCCATGGCAGAGTCGCAAGAGGAGGACTGTGGTGACGGGGTAACAACCACGATGCTACTCTGCGGGTCACTGCTAATCGAGGCGAATAACCTATTCAGGAAGGGGCTCCACCCTCTAACTCTGGTTGATGGATACGAATTATCACTCCAGATCGCTAGATTACAGATAGAGTCAGACCTGAGAAAATGCGACGAGAAGAAGCTATTGGAAGTTGCCGAGACATCTCTCAGAGGGAAAGTTGCAGATACCGCACTCGGGTCCTTCCCACCTCTAATTGTCAAGGCTCTAAGCACAGTGTTAGACAACAGGGGCGAGGCATCTGCCCAACACGTTTCCATGTTCAAGAGCGGAATTGGGAGCATTGGGGACTCTGAGTTGGTTAACGGGATTATCCTCCGTAGACGAGTACTGATGGATAACCTACCCAACGACTTACGAGATGCAAAGGTAGTATGTCTTAATGGAGAACTGAAGATAAGAGAAATGTCAAGAGATGCAGAAATGAAAATCACGAGTGCTGACGACTTGGACTCGTTCATTGAAGCCGAGAAGGACAGAAAGGAGGAAATTTCCAGAAGTATCCTCGAATCTGGTGCAAGGGTAGTTCTTTGCTCTGGTGAGATCGATAAGGACATCCTTCATATGCTCTGCGAGAAATCTATTCTAGCCGTGGAAGGCTTGGACTCTTCTGAATTGAGAAACGCTTCTGGTGCAACTGGAGCTAGGATAGTGGAAAGCCCTCTAGATATAGCGGAGTCTGACTTGGGGCAGTGCGGTAGCGCGTCATGGGAGAGGAAGCCAGCTTCTAGTGAGGTAGAAGATGTGATTCGGATTGAGGAATGCCCTAACCCATCAGTTGTGACTATAGAGATAGGAGGTGCAGGTGAGACAGGTACAGAGGAGGTAATCAGAGGAATACACGACTCGCTCAGATCTACTTCGTTGGCACTGAATGAGTACGTCCTTCCGGGGGCAGGAGCTATTCACAGCAGAATAGCTCATGCAGTTAGATTGGCTTCAGAGAAACAGGCAGGGAGGGAGAGACTTGCAATGGAGGCGTTTGCTAGAGCCATGGAGACGATCCCCTCCACACTTGTTGAGAATGCTGGAGGGGAGCCGCTGGATCGTATTCTGGAACTAAGATCTACATCATTGGGGAAGCCTCCCGTTGGGATCTCAGAGGACGGCAAGAAATGGATAGTCGAAGGGGTCTGGCACCCTAGGTCAATAATTGAGAACTCCTTGCAATCGGCCACCGAGACGGCAATGGGGATGCTACGAATAGATCAGGTCATTTCAGCTAGGGGCGAATAGCGACCACGAACCTTCAAGCCTCCTTCACACACGGATTCCCATGGAGCGACCCACAGCGCTGATCAGCGTCTGGGACAAAACCGGAATCGAAGAACTGGCTGCGTCATTACAATCCATGGGCTGGGCAATCCTATCGACGGGTGGAACCGCAACCAGACTCAGAGATTCAGGAATCGAAGTAATGGATGTATCCGAAGCTACCGGCCACCCCGAGATATTCGATGGTAGGGTCAAGACCCTACACCCCGCGGTCCACGGAGGGATACTTGCCAGGCGCGATTCGAAACAGGATATGGAAAAACTGGTGGAAATGGGATATGGGTCAATAGACATGGTATGCGTAAACCTGTATCCTTTCGAAGAAACCGCTGCGCGAGACCCCCCGGCAAGCGAACAGGAACTGATTGAGATGATTGATATTGGTGGACCGACGATGGTGAGATCGGCGGCAAAGAACCATGCAGACGTCATTGTAATCACAAACCCAGATCAGCATAGATCGGTACTGGAAGCGCTTTCGAAAACCGAAGGGAACCCCTCTGGGGTCGATTTGGGGTTGAGGAGGGAATTGGCAATATCTGCATTCCAATCTACCGCAGCATACGACTCTGCGGTTTCTAACGAGTTGTGGGGAAGATTCACAGAAAGTACGATTCCAAATAGAATTCTGACAACTTCAGATCAGGGTGTAGAACTAAGGTATGGGGAGAATCCTCACCAACCGGCCTCTTTCTTCCCATCTCCTGGAGCGTCAAGAGGGCTCTCGAGAGCAGTTCAACATGGTGGCAAACCTCTCTCATACAACAACTACTTGGATCTCGATGCTGCGCTGAGGCTAGTCAGGTCTATCTCGCAGACTTGCGATTTCGGCACTCACTCTTGTGTAGTCATCAAGCACACAAATCCCTGTGGGGCCTCTATCTCAGAGAATCAGGTTTCTGCCTGGGAAAACTCTCTGGCCAGCGACCCAGAGAGCGCATTCGGATGCGTGATCGCATTCGATCGGGTGGTGGAGAGAGAAACCGCGGAGTCGATTGGAAAGCACTTCTTTGAATGTATGATTGCACCAGGTTACGAATCGGATGCCTTGGCGATTCTCTCTGAGAGCAAGAATAGGAGAATCCTGACTCTTGATCCATTAGGAGAACTTACAGATGAACCAAAGATTCGACAAGTACAGGGAGGTTGGCTATCCCAGATCCAGGGAATTCCTAACATCGATTGGGAAAATGTAAGCCATGTTACCGAAAAGACGCTTGACGGGGACGAGCTAAATCTAGCTAGGTTCGGTACCTCCGTGATTGCCGAAGTCCAGTCTAATGCGATTATTCTAGTACGTAAGACAGAGAATGGTTACTCTACCGTGGGAGTTGGTCCCGGGCAGACTAGTCGGGTGGAGTCAGTCCGAATTGCTGCAAGGAGGGCGGGTGAAAGAGCAAAGGGAGCCATGATGATATCCGATGCCTTCTTTCCCTTCCGCGATGGGATAGACACATCAAATGAAATCGGGATTACCAGTATTGTGCAACCGGGAGGCTCAATTCGTGATGATGAAGTAATTGAGGCCGCCAACCAGCATGATATGGCAATGGTATTTACGGGAATCCGACTCTTCAGACATTAGGTGAGTACCTGAATTGGAAGCAAATCCTCTCCAGCGGAGCGGTATCCGGCGCAATGATTGCTATCTTGATGCTTCTACTTCTGTCTCTAGGTGATATGATATTCGAGTCATGCGGCAGTGCGGCAATCGGCTTTCTTTGTATAGCCCTATTACCCCCAATTCTAACTCGGAAAATCTGGGAGGAAAAGCTCAATGTGAGACTTAGTCTATATCATCTCATCCCAACCTCTTTTGGTACATTCATTTTTCCTGTATTCGGTGCAACTTTCGGAGGCCCATCACTTAGCGAGTATTCATATTGGCTCTTGCTCATTCCATTCGCCGCTTTGGGCGGCGTCTTCTGGAGCCTACCTTTTGCTGGATGGAACTACTACAAATCATCAAGAAACTCTGAGTGAAAACCATCATACAGCGGGGTTCGATGCACCACTGTGTCCAACCCATCGCAACCACGTTCCAATACCTATGAGGACTTGGTATCAGCCATAGGCAATACGCCCCTCATTCGATTGAATAGAATTACGGAGGACCTGAGAAAATCTTCCGTCTGGGTCAAGCTTGAGAGATGTAACCCTGGAGGATCGATAAAGGATAGAATCGGTTTGCAGATGGTTCTAGATGCTGAGGAGAAAGGACTACTGAAACCAGGAGGGACGATTGTCGAGGGAACTTCTGGAAACACCGGAATAGGACTAGCAATGGTTGCTGCACAGCGGGGTTATCGCTGCATCTTCACCATGGCAGATAAGATGAGTAAGGAGAAGATAGACCTCCTACGGGCAATGGGAGCTGAGGTCCACGTCTGTCCGACCGCAGTAGAGAAGGAGGATCCCCGTTCGTACTACGAAGTGGCTGCTAGACTGGCAAGAGAGATACCTGGGGCCTGGTATCCCGACCAATACTCGCACGAGGCGAATCCATTGACTCACTACCTCTCGACAGGACCGGAGATTTGGGAGCAGACTCAGGGAAAGATCACCCACTTCGTAGCCACTATGGGAACTGGTGGGACGATTTCTGGCACCTCCAAGTCATTGAAGGAGATGGCCGATTCAAATGGATCAGAACCACCAAAGATCGTGGGGGTCGACGCAGTTGGCTCCATTCTCAAACAATGGTTCGAAGAGGGGACCATGGGGGAGCCAGATACGTACAAGGTCGAAGGATTCGGAGAGGATTTTATCCCATCTGCAACCGATTTCTCTGTGATTGACGAGATTCGTCAGGTCGATGACGGAGAGTGCTTCCAATGGGCGAGAGCCCTTGCAAGGAGGGAGGGGATGTTCTGCGGAGGCTCATGCGGGGGCTCGATCAAGGTAGCTATCGATATTGCCAAGGAGGCAGAGGAAAAGGGCGAGGAAGCGATGGTAATAGCGGTTCTACCAGATGCTGGTAACCCATACCTATCTAAGTTCTACAATGACGATTGGCTCAGAGAGAATGGTTGGGAGCCCGACGATTGGGAATAGTTACACGTTTTCAAAGGCCTTCTCCAAATCAGCAATCAGGTCATCTGCATCCTCGATCCCCACAGAGAGTCTGACCAAACCGTCTTCAAACCCTCTAGCCAAACGCTCCTCTCGAGGAACCTCCGCATGGGTCATGGTCGCAGGGTGAGTGATCATCGTCTCTACAGCACCCAAACTCTCCGCGAGAAGGCACAACTCGACTGAATTCATTAATTTCTTACCAGCCTCAAGTCCGCCTTCCAACTCGAACGAGATCATACCACTGTACCCTTTCATCTGACTCTTGGCTATGTGGTGCATGGGATGTGATTCCAATCCAGGATAGACCACCTTGGATACCTTCGGATGTTCCTCCAAGTAGGACGCTATCTTCTCCGCATTCTCCCAATGTCTCTGCATCCTAAGATGAAGGGTCTTCAGGCCCATAATCACCAACCAGCAATCGAACGGGCTAGGGACCGCTCCAACGCTCTTCTGGATATACTTCAACTGATCATATAGATCGTCTCTATCGGTGATTATCGCTCCCCCGATAATCTGGTTATGTCCACTCAGATACTTCGTGGTACTGTGAAGCACCAGATCAGCCCCATACTCCAGAGGCCTGAGGAAAACCGGGGTAGCGAAAGTGGTATCCACAACGTAAAGCAGATCATTACTCTTTGCGATCTTCCCTACAGCCTCTAGATCTGTCACCTTCAACAGTGGATTTGTTGGGGTTTCTACCCACACCATCTTCGTCTCCGGACGTATAGCCTTCTGGACATTCTCCGCCACCTGTGAGTCAACGTAGGTGAACTCGACTCCGTAGTTTGTCATCAGGTTGTTGAAGAGCCTAGCAGTCCCTCCATAGACATCATCGCAGCACACTACATGATCCCCTTGGCTTAGAAGTTTCATGCAACTGTCCGCACTTGCCATTCCACTGGAGAAAGCAATCCCATATTTCCCTCCCTCCAATGCGGCTAAGTGCTCCTCTAGATCCTGCCTAGTGGGATTGGATGAGCGAGTGTAGTCGAACCCCTTGTCGACACCTATCTCCTCCAAAACATAGGTCGCAGTCTGGTATATCGGGGGTACTATCGCACCCGTTGTCGGGTCTGGCTTGCTCTTGCCTCTTACTGAGATTGTGTCGAAGTCCATGTTTCTCTACATCCGCGGATTGGTCATCTGCAAAAAGAGTTTGAGTCAGCCTATTTCTCTGATTCTGACTCTGGTCGCCACGTAAAACATACCGAAAAGCCCGACTAAGACAATGGTCACAGTCCCATATCCCGGATCAGCACCATTCCATGAGGATGGCTTGAAAATTTCCCCATCACCAAGTGTAGAAACCTTCCAGACGAAGGTCGCGGAAGTGGCAGACATCAACGCAATAAGAGCAATGATTGCTACTTTTGCATGACTCGGCACCGTCTTTCCAGTTGCATAGTAATCGAACATCGCGGAGCCGAAGAACCGATTCGTAAGAGTCCACCTGAACATTCTCTCGCTAGAGTATGAGAAGAGGAAGGCCGCTGGTACAGCCCAAGAAACCGTAGGCCACCCCGGAACCCAAAGGCCGATTATTGCAAAACCTATGAACAGGAATCCTAACCCGAGGTACAAACGACTCAGAAAGGGATTGCTGGATACGCAGTATCTCTCAACAATTTCGTCAATGGTGCCTATTATTTCCATGAACTAATCCACTGGTAACCTCGCCTTCGTTTAAGTTTCAGTTATCCGAAGACTCAAGCGGAAACTCCCCACCAGAAAGACATGGGGGCGCCATTTGTTCTACCTAGAGTCGCTTCTATCGAAGAGCCGCTGAGGTTGGCCGTTCTGATTTCAGGAGGCGGATCGGGACTGTCTTCCCTATTGTCGTTCCAGTCTTCCGAGCCTCGGTCTCATCGGACGGTTTTGGTAATTGCAGATAGTGAAAATGCTGGAGGACTAGAGCATGGAAGGAGTGCAGGAATCACCACGATGGGGATTCCACTTCCAAAGGGACTGCAGAGCATCGAGCGTCGTCTAGCTCACGAGAGTATGATTCTACGACAACTCAAATCTTCCGGAGTTGAACTAGTTGTTCTCAGCGGGTATATGAGAATCCTGACACCATCTTTTGTAGCAATATGGAAGGGAAGACTCCTGAATATCCATCCGTCTCTACTTCCAGATTTTCCTGGGGCCCATGCTCACCGAGACGCACTAGCTGCAGGCGTCAAAACCACGGGGTGTACCGTACACCTGGTTGACGAGGGCGTTGATTCGGGCCCCATTCTTGCTCAAAGAGAAGTGTGCATTCTCCCTGACGACGATGAGGAGTCACTCCAGGATAGAGTCAAGAAGGTCGAGCATATTCTATACCCCGAGATTATCGATCTTCTCTGCTCTGGGGGGGTGTCACTCGAGGTCCTCGGGTGAGTTCACGTTCCGAAGGATTTCAGGCTCTTCAATCAGTATCGAATGCTTGACCTCTGCGAACTGCGTTCTGAGCGGCCTCCTGTCAGAATGCAACATTCCTAGAACGTACTCGCTCCGAATCAATGCCAGAAGAGGGTGGGACATCTCTCCATCATGGGGCATGATTAGGGCATTACCATCATCCAAACCCTCTTGTAGAGAGATGAACAACTCCCCTGTCACCCAGGGGTAGTCTACTGCCGCTAGCTGTAGAATTTCACCGCATCCAGAGTCTAGAAGCGCCTCCTCAATAGCATCAATCGGACCAGAGTGAGTTCTGGCATCCAAAACCCATTCAACATCTGCGTCCGGTCCTACTTCAGTACCATATTTCTCGATATCTTCAGGATTAGCCACTGCGATTCTGATTGGCTCCAATCCTGCGAGAGACAGCGCCTTGACTGCTCTTGAAATCATTGAGTGACCATCTACCTCAATCATTGCCTTATCTATCCCCATCCTAGAGGATCTCCCCCCTGCAAGCAAGAGAGACCGCATAATTTCACCTTAGCTCGTCAAGTCGCTTTAATGCATGATCAATCTCTTCCATTAGATCCAATGCACGGTTTATGAGCATCTCCCGATCCTTCCTTGCAGTGGTTCCTACTAGCCACTCCATTAACTGGGCAATATCTTGGGCATCTCTCTTTATGGTCCACTCGAGAACTTCCTCTGCTACGGGGTCATCCGATGGCAACAGGCGCTCGACCATGGCATTCACGGAGGCTAAGGACGAATTAGTACTATGGTTCGAGTTCCGAAAACCTGCCTCTGATACGACCCAGAAGAGAATCGCCGTCTGGGACATCTACGTCAAGGAGTAGTGCAATTATATCCTGAGGGATGTCTAAACCCGAGTTTTGGCTAGCGAACGCCGAGATAAGCGCTAGGTGAGTCTGTACCTTCCTACCAGAGCACCATGATCTATACTGCCCATTACTTGGCCCTCCATGCCCTGCCCTAAGCACCTCCTCAATACTTAGCAGGAGCGCATCTGCAGGCTCCTTGGAATTAATCAATGAAGATAGTATATCCCATGGATCTGTACCAGCTGCCTGGTGATCCAAATTCGCTAGAAGCAGTGCAGAAAGAGCAACATCCTCCCTTCCGTGCCTGGACCACAGCTCTCGCATTAGCCTCCATAGCACGTCCTGATTTCCCTTAGCATGTGTAATCAACCAGGAAGCAACTCTTCTGAGGATGTCATCAGGGGTTCCAAGGTGGAAAGAGTATCCGGCAGACGCTCCCAGTCTATCTGTACTTGATTTCATGATCAGTGCTGGCACCCCTATCGGATATGCCTCACGAACTACTCTAGCGAGCTTCCTGTGGGATTTGTGCACTCTCTTCGACTGGCTCTCAAGGAACTCATCAAGTACCAATACTCCACTCATTTTAATTACTGATTCCCTGTTGGCAATTTGACGCTATCTACGGACAACTCGCTCCAGTAGCTGTGATGATATCTGTCTTAGCGCGTCTCCAGTCTCATTCAGACGAACTCGATACTCGTCTATGAAGGACCGATGGACGATTTCCTCCAACTGCCGATCCAGACTTCTTGCAATGGCCCTGTGCTCGGCCTCCTCAATGGCGAACATCTTTCTAAGATATGCAATTTGGGCAATCACCTCTTCTGATCTATCCGTGTGGATTAGCATTGCTTCCAGTACTTGGCCGTACACTAGTATCTTCTCGCTATGCCCTAATCTATCTCCACTGATCCTGTCCGTCTTTCCAGATAGAATAGCATCGTAAATCCGCTTGGGCTCGTCCTCCTGGAGCCTCAAGGCGTGTGCTAGCTTCACCAAGATCCTCTTCTCTCCATTGGATAATTGCCCGTCTCTAAGAGCCAGTATAGATGCGTTCATGAATACTTGAGAGCGATCATCTTCGAGCCAGGACTCTTCCACCACGTACCCCGATATACATACTAGACTTAACCACTGGGTATATCCCATCAGAAAAGACCTCTTGGTAAACAGGAGGATTCATCTATACCCCTATCGCCCGGTAGACTGCTTATCAGCCCACTCGCGGGCGCCCTGCGCCCATCCGAACCCCCCCAGCCAAACTGGCAAAATAGGGGGCAAGGCCCCGGTTTGGGGCCGAGAAGCAAAGGATTTGAAAAATATGGCAAATGAAGGAAAATACGTAATACATGCAACAATCAGAGTCGATGGTACCGTAGCACGCAAAGACGTCGTAGGTGCTATTTTCGGCCAGACCGAGGGACTTCTAGGAGAAGGGCTACAGCTCAGGAAACTCCAGCAGACCGGGAGAATCGGACACGTGGATGTGAGTTTGAACAACCACAAGGGACGTGTCCAGGGAACCCTAGAAGTCTCTTCCTCGATAGATCAGGTTAGCACTGCAGTAATTGGTGCTGCACTGGAGACTATCGATAGGATAGGGCCATGCAAGGCCGTAATCAAGGTTAAGGAGATAGAGAACGTTAGGTCTGCGAAGAGAGACCACGTCATCGACAGAGCAAAGCAGCTTCTCCTGAACATTGTGAACTCTGCATCTGGGGAGTCGAAGAATATCCTCGATGAGGTCAGAGCAGTGTTGACACTTGATACAGAGATAGACTACCAAGAGATGACTGCCGGTCCAAATGTGAAGAACTCGGATGCGATCATCATAGTTGAGGGTAGAAATGATGTCCGAAACCTACTGAAGTACGGGATTAACAATGCTATCGCAACCATGGGTTCCGGAATCAAGCCGGAACTGGCGGAGTTGGCATCCAAGAAGAAGACAGTTACCGCTTTCTTGGATGGAGACCGAGGCGGCAAGCTTCTGCTAATGGAGATTAGCGGTACACTAGGTAAGTCACTGACTCATGTAGCATTTGCACCGCAGAGTAGGGAAGTCGAGCATCTAGAGGGCAAGGTTGTGACCAAGTGCCTAGGACAGAAAGAACCGGCATCCAAGGCCGTCGCTAGGATTCAGACAGAGATACAGAAGGATGACGATGCATCAGTCGGAAAAGGAAAACCGACCATGGAAGCATCAGATGAGATCAAGGGATGGGCCCCAATGATGGACGGTCTCAAGAGAAACTACACAGTAATTGTCCAGGCCGATGGAAGTGGCTCTGAGCCTGTTAGTGCTAAGAACCTAGAGTCTGCTCTCGGTGAAACCGAAGGAGCCCAAGGACTAGTCTTCTCGGGTAAGGTGACAGATCGGATTCACGAACTAGCATCGGGCGCTGGAATAACCAATGTCGTAGGTAAGACAGTGGGCCCCCAATCTCTGAAACTTGGAGTTCAGGCGTATTCCATCAGAGATCTGGAATGAGATACAACTAGCACTTGTATGGCTGCTCTTTGACCCAGTGTTAATGGCCATCTGAGGGGCATCCATAGCAGAAGCCATCAAAAGTCTCTCATGTCCGCTGGGAGCGATGCAAGAGACCACCATGGTCGTCATGACTCTCTATGGGATACTGTCGATCACTCTATTTGTTCTGTGGATAAAGCACAAGTCTGTACTCAGACAGAGACAGAAGCTTGCAACTAAGATTGGTTCGATGAAAGGAAACCTGGTCCAGACATCGGAGAAGCTAGACCTTCTCTCCAGGGGGGTCGACACCATTCTTTCCGACGCTCCTGAAGTTCACGAGCTACTGGGCGTACACAAGTCACTAGAGGCAGCAGAGTCCTTACTGTTCAATCAAGGTATACCAGTCAGTAATAGCGAGTCATGCGCAATAGCGAGCCATGCAGCTAAGTCTTTGCTGGAGCACTATGAAGAAGGAGATCCTGAAGAAGAGAGAATAATAGTCCAGGGACTTAAACCGCTCTCGAAGAGGCTAGCTGCCATCCTCACAGAGGCCGAGATGAAGGCTGAGGATGTTGAACTGTCTGCCAATGAGCATCGTAGATTGGGTGAACTTTTCCACTCCATCGAAAGGTTTGATTGGGCTGCAGACTGCTACCACAGAGCGAACGACTTGGATCCAGAGGATGAAGCAGCTCTCCGCTCACTTTCTGACATCCAAAGGAAAAGCGGAGATCTCGACTCTCTTGATAGGACTCTAGAGAGGCTACTTGCGATTGTTCCGGATGATATCGACCTACTAAATGAGCAACTCGTTCTGTTGGATGGCACTGAAGACAAACGCTACGTTAGAAACGCGAAGAGACTAGAGGGCTTGGGTGCCCTGACATCTCTATCTGCCATAGATGCCGATCTCTCTCAAATATCCCAGAGAGCGAAGGAGTCAGGTAACGGAGGACCTTACTCTTTAGAAACCGCGTCGGCTTTGGTCGAAAAGGCGACCAAGCAACTGATGCTCGGAGAGTTCAGACCAGCATTGGAGTCGGTAGAATCGGCAATCAAGAGGGATCAGAATTTCGGCCAGGCTTGGACACTCAAGGCCAGATTGGTTGCTGCTGAGTCTGGCTCCATGAAGGACGCCATGAAATGCCTACGAAGAGCCAACGCCTTAGGCGAATATACTGTTATTTTAGAGTCCGAGATACTCGAAAACGACGGTAGGAAAGATGCCTCAATAGAGGTTCTAGAGGAACATCTCCAAAACTCTCCAGGAGATTCAGAGGCCAGAGGCAGACTGAGTCAACTCTGGTTAAGCAGCGGATCACCGGACTCTGCTCGTCAAACTCTGGAAGAAGCACCGGAGGAAGGCTGGAACTCGTCTACATTGCACATCATGAAGGGGAGACTCAGTCTCGTTGACGCAGACCATCATCGTGATGAGACCGGAAAAGTCGATCAGATTCCAGTAATTGACGCACTCGTCTCTTTCGACAGGGCGATTGAGATTGATAGGGAGTCAGGTTTAGCCTGGCTTGGGAGGGCTAGAGCACTCAGATACCAAGGTGCCTTCGATGAGGCAGAAGTTGCTCTAGTGAGAGCACGAAGGCTGATTCCAGAACACCCCTCGATTTCGCTGGAGGAGGCACAGTTGTTCTTGGAGATCGGAGACTTGGAGCAGGCAAACGCACTAACTCTGGAGGCAACAACTACTCTGAAGGACAATCAAACAGTACCGTTCATCCGGGGCATCATCGCAGCCAAGCACGGTCGTTTCAGAGAGGCGATCAAGCTATTCTCGGATACTCTAAGTTTCGATCCAAAACATGCTAGGGCCAGACTAAACAGATCATCAGCAGCCCTTCTCTGTGACGATTTGGCAATGGCACTAGACGATGCCACCCAATTGGTGGAGGAACGACCCAATCATGAACTCGGTCGCTTGAGAAAGTCGGAGATACTGATGAATCAGGGAGATTGGGAAAATGCTGAATCCGAGTTAAGAGAGCTCCTAAAGTTAAGTCACAACCATTCGATGGGACTGGTCCACTTGGGTACATGTTTGATAGCAATGGGCAAGTCAGAACAGGCGGAGAAACCTCTAAACAAAGCCATAGAGGCGAATCCCAAACTTTCGGAGGCATGGTATCAAAGAGGACTTCTGTATGTTGACTTCGGAAGATCAGAGAAGGCAATTTCCGATTTCGAGTCTGCAGTGAGGACCGACCCACAGCACCTGGATGCGAGACTCAGAATCGCTGCAATTCTTCATGAAGGCAGAGACGTAGAGAAAGCCGCTACAGCCTGGCGGCAGGTCCTCGATGTTGACTCTCAGAATAGACTGGCAAGGAGGAGATTGGAGGAGTGTCGAGACCAAATCAATTCCAAGAGGGAAGCCCTCGTTCCAAAGGATTGAACAGTGTGCCACCTTGGCGCTAGTACATGCACTTCTTGAAGAAACTAGAACCGGGAGCATTGGCCCCTAATTTCGAACTTCCAAACGCCAACGAAAACTCAGGTGGGCAGACCCTCACACTCAGTGATACCATGGGAGAGAACGGCACTGTGGTCTTCTTCACTTGCAATCACTGCCCGTATGTAGTGGGATCAGAGCCCAGGATAGAGGACGCAGCTAATGTAGCTAGAAGCAAGGGACTCGGATTCGTTGGAATCAACTCAAATGACCCAGTCAAGTACGAATCGGATTCATGGGAGAACATGGTAAAGAGAGCCAACAAGGGAATGTCATACCCATACCTCCACGACTCCACACAGGAGGTTGCGATTGCCTACAGTGCGGAGAGAACCCCGGAGTTCTACCTTCTGAATAACGAATCAATCGTTGTTTACAGGGGGCGCTTGGACGACTCTCCTAGAGATCCGTCACACGCCACTACTTCCGAGCTAGACGACGCGATAAACGATCTTATCTCAGGGAAGAAGGTGTCTGTAAACAGGACAGAGAGTATCGGATGCTCAGTAAAGTGGAAGGAATAGGTGCTAATTTGTCAACTGGCATCCCTGCGAGGATATTCTACTCTGTAATGCGACTGTCCCCTTCCAGGGTGAGGATGAGAATGTGGAGAGGCCTATATCAGAGGATGGCAAGATCTCAGAGAGACTCCAACTTCCGATTCATGAACTATGGATTCACAGACGGAGATGAACTCGAACTATCGCCGGAGGATGAGGGAGACAGGCTATTCATCCAACTTTACAACATGAACATTAGGGATGTCGAGATAGAGGGTAAGGAAGTCCTAGAAGTAGGCTCTGGAAGGGGAGGAGGGGCGAGTTGGATATCAAGGAAATACAACCCCAAATCCCTACTTGCGGTAGACTATTCAGATGAGGCGATACGACTCTCTCAAGGGTGGTTTTCTGACCAGGATAATTTGGAATTCAGGGTTGGAAACGCTCAGCAACTTCCTCTGCCAGATCAATCGTTTGATATCGTGTACAATGTCGAATCATCCCATTGCTATGCTGATATTCCAGCCTTCATCTCTGAGGTATTCAGGGTCCTAAAGCCAGGCGGAAAGTTCTGCTGGACCGACATGAGGGATAAGAAGACCATGGAGAAAATGCACCAGAATTTCGTCCAGTTCGGATTCACCATAGAGTCATGGACGGACGTGACTGAAAACGTAGTGGACGCATTGGATATTATCGATGAGGGCAGGAGGAAGATGATACGCCAAAGTGCTCCGCCTTCTCTCAGGAAAAGCTTCGAGACCTTCGGGGGAGTACCCGGCACTCCTGTTTACGAGGCCCTAAAGTCAGGGAGGATTCAGTATTTCAGATATCTTCTTTGCAAACCCGAATAGACAATATTCCTACTCTAGTACTGCTCTAGGACGAGTTCGGTCTGAGTCGAACTGATGTCTCCGGGTGCTGCTAACCACATTCTGTCCAACATGTCCCTCAGAGCCACGGTATCATCAACATGAACCACCGCAACCAGATCTGCATCGCCGCTGATTTCGTATACGCACTCCACGCCATCCCATCCTGAGAACTCACCAGCCAGAGAACCAATCTCGGTACCCGAACCAACTTTGAGACGAATCAGCGCAGTGAGCCCTATTCCGGACTCTCTAACCGTATATCCTCTGATTACCCCCTCATCCTCTAGCCTTTTGATCCTAGTTCGGACAGTCCTCTCTGTGACTCCGACTCCTTTGGCTATCTCTACGTAGGGGGCCCTTGCAGACTCTCTGAGGAAGGATAGAATGGATCTGTCTAGTGAATCAACAT
This sequence comes from uncultured Candidatus Poseidoniales archaeon, assembly GCA_902530535.1. GTDB lineage: Archaea > Thermoplasmatota > Poseidoniia > Poseidoniales > Thalassarchaeaceae > UBA36. The sequence goes on along the minus strand of CACAAP010000010.1, from coordinate 16,020 downwards.
TACTCATACTCTTCCCCGAAAAACATGCAACTTATGGTTATTTCTTGGTGTTATAGAACATTTTTTTTCATAAAAACACACTTTTCTAGTCATTATTTAAATCAATAAAATTGGTTGTATTCAAATGGGACGGCCTACTCTGATTTGTCATGAGTAAGGAGGAAGCAGCCTCCCAACTCAGGATTCAGGAGTATCTTGATGACGTGTCTGAACTAGACATTCCCCATTCAGAGTCTCAGTGGCATCATATTGACGTGGCATCCCTGTTGGATGGAACCAAGATCGAGGGTCACGAACTTGACCCAATTACTGGTTCCTCGCTCATCTTCCTCCCTAGGAGCGCTATGTTATGCTGCCCCAAGTCTGGAAGGATCCACCATTACCCTAAGCACCTATTGCACTGCTTCGTAGACGATAACCGTTCCAAATCTAATGATGCAGATGGGGTACTAATTAGAGCCGAACTATTCTCTATTTCACCTAATGAGGAGCAACTCTGCTGGGAGTGCTCATGCAGATCAGAGCTGGAAGTCCCAGAGATGCAGAGTAAGGTTTCTCGGTGGCTCAGTTGGCTTAACAGATAGTGATTCTAATCGCTACCTTGAGAAGTCAGGGTCTTGTGGGCGAGTCAATGGGTGCCGCTATCAGCGACATCTTCGCTAGGGCCATCATCGATTCAAGAGGGAATCCAACCGTTGAAGTCGACTGCTATGTCGATGGTGTATTGAAGGGTAGGGCAGCGGTTCCTTCAGGAGCAAGCACTGGAACACACGAAGCAGTAGAATTGAGAGATGGAGGGACTCAGTGGATGGGCAAGGGGGTCCAAGAGGCAGTTGACAATGTCAACGGTCCAATCAGAGAGGCACTGATCGGAATGAATCCCTCTGAACAGGAGAGTATTGACTCTCTCCTGATAAAATTGGACGGCTCTGAGAACAAAGGTTCCTTGGGGGCCAATGCCATATTGGGAGCCTCCCTGGCATGCCTGAGGGCTTCTTCAGACGGAGAACTTTGGAAGCACATCTGTCACGGAGACGAGATCAGTCTCCCAGTTCCGATGATGAATATTCTGAATGGCGGAGCACACGCCGAATCGAATGTCGATGTCCAGGAATTCATGGTCGTACCTCATGGTTTCCAATCCTTCTCGGAGGCTCTAAGAGCCGGAGTCGAGATTTACCATTCCCTCAAGACCACATTAAAGCAAGAGGGACTACTTGGTGGAGTCGGGGACGAAGGTGGCTTCGCCCCGAATCTTTCTAGGAACGAAGAAGGACTACGTTTGGTCAGAGAGGCAATAGAGGTAGCAGGATACGCTCCAGGGAAAGAGGTCTCCATAGCCTTAGACGTAGCAGCACAGGAATTCTTCGATGGCTCAAACTACCTAATTGATGGGGAACTAATATCTGGAACGAACCTGGGTAGAAAATACTCAGATTGGTTGGATGAGTATCCAATCGTATCAATCGAGGATCCATTCGGAGAGGACGATTGGGACTCTTGGCAGGAATTCACCTCCAGAGAAGGACACAGGGTACAGATAGTCGGTGATGACCTGTATGTTACAAATCCCAAGAGGCTCGAGAAAGGAATCTCTATCCAGGCCTCAAATGCTATACTAATCAAGTTGAACCAGATTGGGACCTTCACTGAGACTATGGAAGTGATTCGAAAGTCAAGAGAGGCTGGTTTTGGGACTATAATCAGTCATAGGTCAGGAGAGACTTCTGACGACATAATTTCCGATTTGGCCGTTGGCACAAACTCAATGCAGATCAAGACGGGGGCACCGGCTAGATCAGACAGGACATCGAAGTACAACCAACTGATTCGAATATCAGAGGAGGTTGGGAACTACTCTCAACTATTCCAATGAGCAAAGGATCAGGGGAAGTACGATGCTCGCATCTGACTCAATTACGAACTGAGGAGTCTCGACTCCCAATTTGCCCCAGCTAATCTTCTCAGTTGGGGGCGCCCCAGAATAGCCGCCGTATGAAGGACTGGACTCCGAGATTTGAGCAAACCATGCCCAAAGTGGAACCTCCACTCCGGCGTCCTGCCTAAGCATAGGTACAACCGAGATTGCGAAATCCCCTGAAATCCCACCCCCGACTTGAAGCATACCCGTGGGAGAGTCGTCCTCTCGATACCAATCCGCAAGAGATTGCATCGCGTCTAATCCGCCTCTCACAATCGCGTTGCTCTTGAGCGTACAGTCAATGACCTTAGCAGAAAGCAGATTCCCAAGCGTTGAGTCCTCCCAGCCAGGGGTGAAAATAGGAAGATTTGCATCAGCAGCCGCGACTAACCACGAATCCTCCGGTGCCGAGGAGAACTCGAGACCTCCGTGAAGTAGGAGGTCGTATACGTATTCGTGTGGGAAGCGACTGTCCCCCACGGCCTCGGATTCCTCCCACAGTGACATCAATGATTCCCCCACTTTGGTGAACGTACTTTCAGGGATTGCTACGTCAGTAACACGATTCATTCCTCTTTGGTGAAGCTCAGCATCCTCTTCCTTGCTCTGATGCCTCCAATTTGGAACATGCTCGTATTCAGATCTAGAGAAGAGACCGAATAACTCCTCTTCCAGATTTGCTCCAGTGCAGCAAATTGCATGCACTTTCTGAGACCTGATTGCGGGGGCTAGGCTCTTTCCGATCTCTGCAGTGGACATAGCTCCTGCCAGAGTGATCATCAGTCTCCCTCCTCCATCTAGGAACTCCCTAAGAGAATCTATGCATTTCGCCAGCTCACCGGCATTGAAGTGGGAATAGTGGGTTTCGATGAAGTCCCTAATTCCCATCTAATCACTCCTGAATCGTTCGACTCTCTTCTCGAAAACTCTCCTCAAGCCGGGAATCTCGGATACCAGCGCGTCATTGATCATGGCTGCTACCTCAGAGGGATCGCTATCTCCACAAGTGAAGACGTCGACGGCTAGAATCCCCCTCTCTGAGTAGCAATGTGCCGTTACATGGCTCTCATCGATAAGAACTACAGCAGCAAAACCAGGGGGGCTATCTTCTCCATCGAATATCTCTACGTGTGAATGGACCTCCCTCACTCCTGACTCCCTTACGCACTCCCTTAGAACCGATAGTACCCACTCTCCGTCTCCAGTTCCCCCTCTCTTGTAGTTGACATAGTCTAGAAGGACATGGGAACCTGCAGATTCGATATCGTCCACAGTCCCGAGCCAAGTCACCGAGATTTCAAACTCACTCTTGCAATAGCCAGGACTTGAGCCTCCTCAAACCCTCCATAATATCCTCTTCATCAGCAGCATATGAGATCCTGACGAAACCCTCACCTCCTGTAATCAGAGACGCGGGGATTAGTTGTACTCCTGCTTCTAATGCCCCATCTGCGAATTCGATATCGGTCATCCCAGTTCCTGTTACGTCTGCGAACACGTAGAAAGCACCCTCTGGTTCTGGGACCCTTATTCCTGGGATAGAAGACAGCCCTTCCGTCATCAGCTTCCTTCTCTTCCTGTACTCACCGTTGAACTCCTGTACCGAGTCCTCGCATTCCAGTGCTACCTTGGCTGCATCCATCATGAATGTCGGGATATGAGATGCTGAGTTGGCCTGGCTCTTCACCGCTGCTCTCATCGCCTCGCTTGGACCCGTGAGAAAACCTACTCTCATCCCAGTCATAGCCCAAGACTTTGACCAACCATTTACCACAATGGTCCTCTCCTTGCCGCCGGGAATTGTCGATGGAGAAACATGAGGCCAATCGACCCAAACCATTCGCCCGTAAATCTCGTCAGAAACTATCCACAAGTCATTCTCAACCGCTATATCAACAATCTCTCTGATTTCCTCAGGAGTGAACACGGCTCCAGTTGGATTGCATGGAGAATTGATGAGGATCATTTTGGTCTTCTCAGTTACGGCTTCTCTAATTGCCTCCAAATCAGGGTGAAAGCTATCCATTTTCACATTTACATGTACGGGCACGGCTCCGATGAATTCCAGCATCGGTTCGTATGATGCCCATGATGGAGAAAGGAGAATAGCTTCGTCTCCTGGCATAGTTGTAATCAAGAATGAGTACAGAAGGGCCTGCTTCGCCCCAGGAGTCACTACGATATCATCTGACCTTGCTTCGATGTCATGGTGGATTCTGAGGTATTCGGAAACGGCATTGCATAATTCTACTGAACCTGGTCCTCTGGTGTACTTCGTCTTCCCTTCTTCGAGACCTCTAATCGCAGCATCGACGATAGGAGATGGGGTTTCGAAACCAGGTTCGCCGACGGTCCATCTGACGACCTCGGCCCCCGGAGGCTGGAGATAAGGGGCGAAACCTACACCGAGGCCCTCGAAGCGGGAGGACACATGAGGCATGCCTTTCACACCGGCACCCACCCAATGAAGGTATGCCGAAACGCGGACAGCCTTCAAGAAAGAAAGTACGGTCGGTGGGATGAAGCACGAGTGGCAGAGCAGCTATGCAATGGACTGCAGATCCATGGACCCGGGTGCAAATCCCGGCTCGTGCTCCACCTATTCACAGACCTGATATCTGTACTATCATGAACGCTGCCGATATCACTATTGCAACCATCACGAACAAACGATCGAAGCCCCCCGAATCCAGCGGCTCGCCCTGGAAGGTCATACCATCCTCGATGCCCTCGTCCCTGAGCCTTAGGTAGACGAGGAGGAAAATGAGCATGGTCGCCGGCCCCGAAATCGCATCCATCTCATTCTGCTCTGAGAACTCTCTAATCGGACCAAATACGAAACCGAAGTAGTTGGCTATCGTCACGGTAAGGAAAGCGAAGAGTGCGGGGTGCGCTACTGCCCACATCCCCCTAGCCCCTTGGGTCAGGAGAACGACTGCCCATAGCACGTAAGTCAGTAGAAGAGCCCCAGTGAAGGCCACAGTAACTTTCGAGGGAGCTAATAGGCCATCCTTGTAGTAAATCTGAGCAAGGACGGCATTCCCCGGAGTGGCCGCGTCAATAACGGATTCCGGGTCAGCTATCTGCCTGAACACGTAGAAGATCCCCGTGGCGATGACTACTACCAGGCCCATCAGAGCCACTGGATCCTTTATTCCGATACCGAACGAGAGCGAGTCCAAGCCCTCGTCAACCTCGTCCTCCGAACGGAGCATCATGTACGCGCCGGCATAAGCCAAGGCTACTATGGGAGTGAGGTACTTGGGGGCCTCGCTAGACTCGCTAGCATCGTTCCAGAACATCCAGATCACCGCGCTAGCTACGACTAGTCCAGCGAGAACGGGGAGCATCACCTTCCACATGCCACGCGCACCCTCATTGAGAATCAGCATGGTCGACATGAAAATCCCGAACATCAGGATTCCGTTGAATGCGAACTCTGGTGCGCCAGCACCGTACGCTGGATCGCTCACGGGAGCACCATTGTCAAGCAAGGTGAAGCAATCTTCTCCTGCAGTAGTGTAACACGTCGAGAAGAACATGAAGTTCAACGAGTAAACCAGTGTTACTAGGGCAGTCAGAAGAAGCAGCGCTTCGCCGGGCGTCGATTTTATCCTATCAAAGACTAGGGCCATGAATCAGAGGCTTACCATCAGAATATAACCTGTGAGTACATTTTCTATGGGGAGAAGGGTAGATTCTCAGGGTCTACGTTTCCACCGCACAGAATAATTCCAATAGACCCGATTCCTTGCTTTTCTCTAAACTCATCCTTCAGTACTGCTGCCAGAGATATGGCTCCACTAGGTTCCACGACCATCCCGAACTCTTCGTGAATCAGAGACATTGCGTCTAGTACAGCATTGTCACTGACGGTGACAATTTCTTCTACATGGCTCTTGATGATTGGCCATGTCTTCTCACCCATGCCGGTCAACAGACCATCACAGATAGTATCGGGACCTGTCTGGGGCACATACTCCCCGGTCTCTAAAGACCTAGCAGCATCATCAGCACCTTCTGGCTCTGCTCCGAAAATTCGAGCTCCCGGAAGCAGAGCTCGGGTAGAAATGCACGTCCCAGACATCAGGCCTCCTCCGCCGATCGGGGACAAGACGGCATCTAGGACCCCACAATCCTCAATCATCTCCTTCGCTGCAGTTCCTTGTCCGGCTATGACGCTGAGGTTGTCAAATGGATGGATGAAGGTTGCACCGGTCCTTTCAAGCACCGAATTAGCAGTAGACACCCGCGCATCCAGGTTCGGCTCGCAGAGGATCACCTCTGCACCATGGCTAATGACGCCGTTGATCTTAACCTTGGGAGCGTTGTTTGGCATCACTATGTACGCAGGAACCCCCCTCTGCTTTGCAGCCAAAGCGACTGCCTGTCCATGGTTCCCGCTGCTGTGAGTGCAAAGACCATCCTCTGCGTCGTCCCCGAGGACTCTTACTGCATTAGAAGCCCCTCGGAATTTGAACGCCTTGACGTGTTGGGCATTCTCACACTTCATGAAAACCTTCCTTCCAGCGATTTCGTCAATTTTCGCGGAATTTACAACTGGAGTCCTCACGATCACTCCTTCGAGCGCTTTAGCAGCCTCGACGATATCGGAGAACGCAACTTCTTCCATGTCTTCTCAGGCTTCGCAGATGAGAGCAATACATCATTACTGCGGCTCGACCTGGTCATTCCATGGTAAGCCAAAGCGAGCCGCAGTGGAAGCCGCATGCAGTCGCAGCCGTGCTGTTGATTCTCGATGCCCTAGTGTTCGGCGTCGCACCGAGCGGACCTTGGGACGACTCCAGTTTTTCCAGAGGAGTAATCGGTCTTGTAGGGGCATGCTTAGCCTATGTGGCTTGGTATCGTCGAACATTCAAGAGAAAGGGACTAGTCCCTTGGATTGACCTTTGGGAGAAACCAGAGGAGTCCGCCAGACTAGTTCTATATGCCTCCATAGGATTCCTAGCAATTTCCTGGGTAGCTGGAAATCCAATGCAACCTCACCTTCCTGATCCAACCGGGCTCGTCTTGGTTCTAGTTGGACTCCTTCTGGGTCTCCAGGCCGTATACGTGTATCTCGTCATAGGCCCTCTAAAGGAGGAGTGAGCTACCTCTTCCCGGGTTTCCAGAACTGCAGAGGTAGCGGGGAGTCTCCTTTCATAGCCCTGAACGCTAGATGATCAGCTCGCTCATTCCACCTATGACCGGTGTGAGCAGGCACATGCTCACCACTCAGCATGATGAGGCCAGATACTTCCCTCCATAGAGAACTCACCCTCCTTGCTAATTCTTGATTTGCCTTCGCCTCCCAAGTGCCCGAGGCTATATTCAGCGCATAAGTCGAGTCACTCCTCACTATTGCAGACCCTACCCCCTTCTCCAGAAAAACCCATCTCAGGGCATGTGCGATGGCCGATAGCTCGGCGGTGTTGTTAGAACCCACTTCGGCACCCAAAAAACCCTCCTCCTCTGGATTTGTGACGACATATCCGAATGATTCCGTCACGAGACTCCCCTTACCGTTCCCAGACCCGGTATCCTCTGAGATTACACAGAACCCCCATCCAGCCTTGGTATCCGATGTAACATTACGATTCTCTCCACATGAACCGTCGACGTAGATGTGTACCGGCCGAGTAGACCCCATGGTCACTCTCCGATTAGTTTAGAGTAACTGCCTGCATCTAGAAGCCCGCTCAAATCTAAATCGGGGCCTACCTTGATTTTGCATATCCACCCCGAGCCATATGGGTCCTCGTTTATCTGCTCTGGCGAATCTTCTAGAGACTGGTTGACTTCAGTTACGGTACCGGCGACAGGGGCATAAATCTCGCTAACCGACTTCACAGATTCGACACTCGCAAAAGACTCCATCGCACTCACCTGGATGTCGGTTTCTGGAAGCTCAACCCAGACCACCTCAGTTAGGGCATTCTGGGCAAAGTCAGTAATTCCGATACTCACCTCGTCCCCCTCAACTCTAACCCATTCATGCTCTTCGGTGTACTTCAGCTCTTCAGGAACGTCTCCCATACCAATTACCAATCGATGCGTGCAGAGGACATGGGGTCAAGTTTTCGCTCCCTACTCCTCACTGTGTTTTGACTCCAGATGCTCCATCTCCATCCTAGCCCATTTGGAACTAAGACCCTGCATGCTGGCCTCCTCCCTCTCTTTCTCTATTCTAGATATCATTGCATCTTCGGCTTCTCTACTGATCATTGAGTCTGTAGGCCATCTCCCGTGTTCCTTACCTCTACCCGCTGCTAATGAGACAAGCAGAATCGATGCTAAGACAGTTATTGCACAGACTACTGAGAATACTCCGAACTCTGAAAAATCAGTGAACCTACCATCTATGACTGCAATGGATGTCACCCCCAATAGACAGATAATGAATCCCAACAGGACCCTGCTCATCCTCGAAGCCGGAGAATCCATGGCTTTACGAATTCGACACTTCGAATCAACTTGACCTAAGTTAGTATCACAACTCTTGGATTAATTTGTGAATCTTGTATGGAAGCAGCGATCTGTTTACTGGAGTAACCTCCAGTATACGCGCGTCGTCCCTCCTCCTGATGTCCTGCAAAAGGGGATGACGACTTTTCTTGTGAAGAGTCAGCAGAGTAGGTAGGTCATGCTCCAATGCCAACCTAACCGAATTTACGAATCCCTCGCTTTCCACAGTGAACTTCCCGACCTCGTCTATCACTAGGATCTCACAGTTTCCTATACTGTCAATAATCGCGGGAACCCCCACCCTATCGATTTCACTTGGGTCTATGCCGAAACCAAGTATGCGATTCCTAGAGTCTATTTCTCTATGGGCCATCACTCCTTTCTCACCGGTAAGAATGTTTACGCAGGCATATCCGACCCTCTCTCCGTTCTCAATCACTGGCTCGCACCTCATGCCCCCAATAATGTGCTCAGGGGGGCTAGGCCCCTTGGTCCTCCTGAAGCCACTCCCCTCTTCGGATATCATGTCTACTACTTTCTGAAGTACAGCTGACTTTCCCGAGCGTGGGAGACCAGTAATCCCGATCTTTGGATTGATTCCCATACTGCTCTCCTAAATACATTCCAAGTTCGGAACGTCCCCCGTATGCAAACCATGGATATTAATCCATTCTCGATATGGGTGATTTTCCGGAACTAGGAAATCGAAATCCTAAATCTGCATATTACTCTGGAGCCGTTCTTTGGCTAGACCGGTAATCCAAACTCTCCACCCTCTATTTCGAACGGTAGAGTCTCGATTTCGTAGTTGTTCACATTGTTGTTTGCGGCCCACGCTTTGGACCACAGATCCAGGTCTTCTGAATTCAGCTGGCTAGCCAGAACTCCCAAACCCTCTTCAATGGTTCCGAACCTGTCTTTGAGACGCTCTGTAACCTCAGGGGGGAGGTCGAGGAAGCTTACCGAGTTCCCGATAACGCAGCCCTCTGGAACAACCGCCCACACCAACCTCCTCTCAGAGTTCGGATTCACCACCGCCTGACACGCGATTCTAGACTGGACGGCCATATTCTTGGGCCCCGACCATCCAGAACTATTGGCCTCTAGTTCGCCTACGTTCTTGGTATCGAAAGCGGGGTGCCTTATCACCCCTCTACCATCCTCGAAGTGGATGTGAGATGCCCTTACGAATGGAAGAAGACCATCTCTCCATTCGCATATTTCGTCCTCCCAGGAAGACCTCTCAACCTCTCCTACTCTGACTTTGATGGCTCTAGTACTCGGATTCAAACCCGTTCCGTCTTCGACCAGACGGGGCTTATCGGCCAGTTTTCCTATTGCTGACAAGGTTCTGGACCTTTCAATCGGCGATCTGGGCATCTTTGGAACGGCCCATGATGCATCCGTCCATGAGGACCATGGCCCCCTTTCCAACTCAAAGAATGGAGCATCGGAAACAAGTCCATTCCCTGACGAGAGATCATCGGTCAGCAGAGGTCCGAAGCTGGTTAGAACATCGGTTTCCTCTCCCACGGTTACACCGATTACAGATACTCCTTGTGAACCTCCAAATAGCAACTTGTGGTCTTCTGGAAATGACCAAACTGAATCCCATTGGTTTGACTCAACAAGCAGCTTCCTCAGCGGTAGGCTGCTTTTCTCTCTCAGAACCGAACTGGGTACTACTAGTCTGACCCGTCCTCCTTTCTGACACAACTGCATGGATCTCTCGATGTAAAGTCTGTATAGGTTTACGTTCCCCTTGATTGCTGAAAATCTGGTTCTTCCATCTGATTCCTGGAACTCCCTTAGTTGACCAGAAAGCCTCTTTCTAAGAGCACTCCCATCTGGATTTCCTCTGAACCTGTCCTTGATTCTGAGCCACGGAGGGCGTGAAACGAGAAGCATGGGGCCTTCGTTCCAGGGCCATTCGCCAAGTAGAGGATCAACGCAACGGACGTTGCTCTCGATGATCATCTCTGCCTCACTCAGACCAATCTTCCCTTCGTCCCCCTCTCCATCTAGGTCTACAAGCCCTATCCTGGCAAGAACAATCACGATCCTCTTCCTCGCAGAAGTCACTGCCACCTCGGAACTGTCCACTAACTGCAGTCCCTCCAAGAGTCTAAGAGTGTCCTCTCTCCTCTCGTTCGGTGTGTTTCCTGAAATTCTTTCAGAATGTATCCTCAATATTCTCTCAACGAATAGACCGCCCCCCACACAAGGGTCTGCAAACGGAATCGGAATTCCTGACATCGTCCTGTTATCCATTTCCGGACTATCGCTTTCGGAGTCCCCATCCTCATCGATGTTCTCGTTAATCTGCTTTGCAAATCCTCTGAAACTAGGAGGAAGGGCAGCCAAAGAGAGTGTAGCGGGGGGCTCCTTCTTCTTGCTTCTCCCATGGCGCAGCTCGTCATACAGTATTGCATCGACAAACCGTGCTGGAGGGGCGTAAACTCCCCTCGGGGAACGCCCATCGCTCTGGGCATCAAACCTAGCAATTAGGTGATCCAGTACCGTTCCGGGGTTACTGAGCAGACCTGCAGGAAGAGTTGGCCAGTTGTTTGGAAGAGTGGCTGCTATGGGGAACCCTTTCTTGGTTGCCTCAAGCCATGAATCGAGCCAAATTTCGATCTGTTGGGTCCTTTCTGGACACTCATGATCTAGTCTCGCATACCATCCAGAAGTTTCGCTTGTCATAGGTAGACCGCCGATTCGCTCTTCGTCTTTGAATGGTTGTATTGATTACGACTACGATTGTCATCCGTTGATGACAAAAACGTCTCTTTCTATCTCAATAATCTCGTTCTTCTGAAGAAGCCAAGATATCGACTCATCAATATCCTCAGAGGTTATCCCAGGAGACTCCATCACCCGCATTATGTTGTCAAAATGCAAACCCTCCCCCTTCTCATTTGCCTCCTCGATTACAATCAGAATCTTCTGACTAATGTAAGCCAGCAAGAGGTCATCATCCGTCGAGAGCGATCCGAGATCGACTAGTGGCACTCCATCGATCTCCTTTCCTTCGGCATTGGGAGCCTTCTCCGAAGGACCGTATACGTCGAACAGATTCCGTTGGTTTGGATCGGGCAATGGTGATGCCCCAGCGCTCTCCCTTCTCCTGCTCATCTGTTTGGAAAGGTTCTCTATTCTATGGAGTCTCTGTTCGTACCTGAGCTTCTCCCTGCCGAGATGCGACTCCAGTAGTTCCAACTCTTCATTGGCCCTTTCGTCTAGCCACTTAGATAAGTCCCAGTTTGGATTTTTGCGTAGCATTGACTCCCAAAGAAGGGATACCGACTCCGGTAGTGTTCTGATGTCGATTTTCGGTCCGCCCTTATCCTCTTCAGAGTTGGTTCCCATGCGCCTGTTGTCAACTTGACCGTCTATCAATTATCTGCTCTGTAAGAAAACCCTTCCACGGGGTTGGATTGATGAATGAAAAGGTTGTGCCCCGGTCAATGGCGCCGTACAGATTGGCACTTCTCCCGGGGGATGGGACTGGTCGAGAGGTAATGGACGAGGTCAAGCGGATACTCTCAACCTTCCAGGACTCAGGAGCAATTTCATTGGAAACCACCGAGATTCCTTGCGGCGGCCAACACTATCTGGATACTGGTGAGGAGTGGCCGCCTGGCTCTTTCGAATACTGCAGAGATGAATCTGATGCCATTATAGTCGGTGCAGTTGGCTGGCCGGGAGCCACTCTCCCAAATGGCGATATTGCCGGAGGACAGGCACTTCTAGGACTGAGGTCAGCATTAGATCTGTATGCTAACGTTAGACCAGTCAAACTCTACAAGGGCGTCAAGCACAAGGTGCATGGAAGTTTCATCGATGTTTGGGACAACGAACTCGTAGACATCGTAATGGTGAGAGAAAATACCGAGGGCCTGTACCATGCCCTGCTAAGAAGGTCTGGAATGGCAGCCAGAGGGGAGGAAAGGGACGAACCACTCGTTATCGACGGATTCCCGGGTCTAGAAGGAGAAGTAGGCTGGGACGTTAGACCGATATCGCGGAAGGGTAGCGAGAGAGTTATCCGTTTCTCATTCGAACTAGCCAAGCGACGCGAATCCAGACTTGGTAGCGTTCAGAAGGTAACATGCGTAGACAAGAGCAACGTCACTAGGGGATGCAGACTATTCAGGGATGTTTTCAGGGAGGTCTCATCTGAATACCAGGGCATTGTAACCAACGAGGCGTTCATTGATGCATTCACTATGTGGCTAGTCAGGAGCCCAGAGGATCTCGATGTAGTGGTTCTTCCAAACATGTTTGGAGATATAGCCACAGATCTAGCCTCAGTATTGCAGGGTGGGATGGGGATGGCGGCCAGCGCCAACATAGGAGACGAACACATGTTATTCGAGCCGGTTCACGGGTCCAGCCCGAAATACGCAGGACAGAACAAAGTGAATCCCATCGCGGCAATATCTTCTGTACAATTGATGTTCGACTCTCTTGGTTTGAAGAATGACGATCAGGAAGCGACATTGTGCGCAGAAGTCATTGAGAGAGCTATTTCAGAACACATGTCTTCAGGAGGTCCCGTGACTTACGACCTGGGAGGAAAGGCCTCAACTACGGAGGTCGGCGAGGCCATAGCGTCCAGATGTGCGGCGATTCTCACAGAGCTAGGAAGCTGAACAGGACATGAGGACCTATTCTGAGAAATGATCACCAATCTCCTTCAGGGACTCTTTCAAAGATTTCCGGTTGTCCCATTCTGTCTGCCTGTAATCAGAGTCATTGAGTAGACAGGATAGAATACCCTCGAACGCTCTGGAAACCTCGTCTACTATTGTCACTGTAGCCATTCTTGAACTTCTAGAAAGAGGGTTCAGATCGACTACAAGAACCTCCTTGCCAAGACTAATCAGTGCCTCGCACCTGTCTCCGTCCTCAAGAGGAACAAGGATAGTATCAGCCCCGCCTATTCCTTCTACAGTGCAGTTTGAACGTGGCCCCTCCAAACCTTCTATCTTGAAATTAGGAGACTCCCCTAGGAGTGACACTCCCTCGACTGCTTCCTTCCAGTCCCCATCGAACCCGTCAGGTGCAGCCTCTTGGGACAGGTTAAACCTCCACTCTTCCAATAGCGAGATCAGCCCCTTGACCCTGCTCGAGGTTCTGTAGTAGAGGTTCACCTCTATAGGACATCCAAGGACTGCAGCCAGCCTAATCGCTCCTTCGCCTGCTAGGACTACCGTGTTTCCATTAACTGAGATGACCGGTCTTCTAGCGTTCCCGAGGCGAGCCGCACTCTCACGAATGGCCTCTCTGGCTGACCCCGTGGTCCTCTCTCCCAGCAGATAGTCGAAAGCCTCTCCTCTACCATGAGCAATCATTGCCGAGTCCGCAAGCAGACCCATGGAGCTGCCATCCACTATCTTCTGCCTCGACTCCAGGGACTTCTTCCTAGGGTGGCTATCGGGAATCTTGGCCATCAACTCCCTCCAATTAGCATTGAGAGGTCCAGTGAGGGGACTCCCATGTTTACTGAGCTTGAAGATATCACATCTACCATGGAACTCTCAATCCAGGCATGCAAACCATCCAATGTGACTCCTCCCGAACCCTCGAGAATGCACCAATCCCTTAACCCAGACTCTCTCAGAAGAATTTCTGTAGACCTACACTCATCTGGGCCCATATTGTCTAGTAGTATCACTATTCTTTCCTCCATTCCTCTGATTTTCTGATTCTCTGACCAGGACTCCGCTGCTGAAATCGCCTGCGCAGAGTCCTGAACCTCTATTACGACAAATCCCGCACTTTTCTCTAAATCAATGGAGGAGATTGCGGATGAAATTGCCGATCCAATATCATCTTTAGAGCCAATCACGCTCAAATCATTCTCCTTGATCATCAATGCATCCGTCCTACTGAGCCGATGGGTTAGCCCCCCTCCTACATGTACGGCCCATTTGTCCATCAGGCCCCATGCAGTTTTTCTAGTGCATGCTATAGAAACATCTCCTGACTCGCTTACCCATTCGGCGGTTCTGGTAGTAATGCCTGACAGCCTACCAAGAATGTTTAGCACAATCCTCTCGCAACTCAAGACACTATCCGATGGCCCAGAGATGGAGAGAATCTGGCTACCTACTGTGATATCCTCTCCTTCTTCGACATTCCAAGCCAAATCACAGGAGGGAAACCACTCAGCGAAAAGCAAGTCCACTGGAACTCTGCCACAGAACACTCCTGCACTTTTCGATACCACCACTGCCTCAACAATACTCCCCGTATTTCCATCAGTTGCAGAGTCGTCTGACAAGTGAGCAATCAGCCATCTCCTTATCGAATCCTGAAACAACTTTGTCGGATGAGGAACTTCCTTTGCATCGTATAGCAAGTGGGATCGGTCATGCGGTAGTCTGTCCACGCATCATGCACTGTAAGCCCCCCCTTGAATAGTACTAGTTCTCGATAGGGTCAATCTAGAGAGTCAAGCCCGGACTCAGCTGCTGACAGGCATGCAAGAATGTCATCTACCGATGATCTCGATCGACCTAGCCCGTCCGCAGTAACCCCTATCCTCAACTCTACATAGTCACTGAAATCCAATAACTCAACCGTGAAATCATCTGGATCGTCGGGGCTGATTGCTGCCAGAAGGGCCTCCCCCCTTTCCTTCGAACCAGTCCAAAGTATGGATGCGGTTACTTTTCCCATCATACTCCCCAGAAACGACTTCCTTGGACTAAGTCATCATCCTCGGAGAATGATTGGACTATGGTTCTCAGAAGGTAGTACATTACCATGGACATGATTGGTAGGCCCCAATCGTCCCCTAGTTGATTGAATGTGGGACTATATTCCTGCCCGGATGAAATCACGAGTGCTACGTCGATAGTTGCCGCTACGAAGGTGTAGAAAACTACCCCCAGACCGATTAGTAGAACGCTCCTTCCCGTGAAGGAACCCTCCTTCCACCTCAGAACCCCCAGAGCGAGTAAGAACGAGAATACTGAACCCACAATCCATTGTAGAACCTCATCAACAAGCCCTAGAAAGTGCTCGAACTGAGAATTCCCATCTGGAACAGGATCGTCCCATCCCGCCCAAACAGTAGCAACGGCTAGGAACAAGCTCACAATTGACATCCCCCAAAGTAACGATGAGAAAAGCCCTCCAGTAGCGCTGTCTCTCATCTCCATGGCTACCCTCTCCATTTGTGCCTCAAGACCCAGTCCCTTGCCCAAAACCCACAACCCTATCAGGAGTGGTAGAGAGCCGATGAGAGCTATTCCATTGGGTAGAATTAGGCCCAGACCAATTATGATTAGGAAAACTGCTAGTGGAACCAGAAGTCTAGACCTGAATCTGGGGTCCTCTATGGCCTTCACGATGTAGTAGTAGGTGCCCTCGATTCCTTTCGACTGCCTGACTATTACCTTCTCCACAGTGTCCACTCTCACTCTCGAGGTAACTATGGGCAGAGAAGCTTCGTCATCAGCGCCATCTGTAACCAGGAGTGCCGCATCTGGTTGAAAATCCTGAATCACCTCATCCAACTGGCTAGCTATTGCCCTATCGCTCCTAGGTCCGACTCTCACGTCACCGGTTAGTATAGCGATCTGAACCTCATCGCTCGCACCAGCTCCCTCTGCCAGCCTATC